>JACTVF010000009.1 GCA_019695435.1 Methanoregulaceae archaeon
GGCTGGTGCTCGGCAACCTCGACCAGGATCTGTAACCGGGATACTTCCCGCTTACTACGCAGGATTGAATAGAGGGGATCCTTAGCGTCCGGTGTCAAGCAGCACCAGTCCCTGTCCCTTCACATCAAGCTGAGGTATCCGTTTTGCAAGCCCCTTGATGAACACCGGGCTGACACCGAATTTTCTTGAGAGATCGCTGATGGACGTATTGCCTTCTCCCATCTCTGCCTCGATCTGGCCGACAATGTCGCGGAGGTTCTCGTCGTTCGAGAGCGAGATATACAGGATGTCCGAGAGATCCTGCAGGTTACACTGAAAGTTCGCCCGGAACTTATTATACGTTCCCCTGAACTCCCTCTGCGGCTTCTCACCGGGCTTTGGCATCCGCCACTGTTCTTCCACGAGATTGCCTTTCTTTAAAATCTGGAGACAGACCGGAACAGATTCATCTTTTACCTGCGCCTGGAGTTCTTTCTCGGTCATCCACGATTTGCTCAGCAGTTCGTATACCTTCTTGAACGCAGGACTGTTGAACGTCATGAGGAGCGGAACAAGTTCTACGGGATCGTTGACAATTCGGATGTGGCCCGGCACAGTAAAAACCCTATAATTATATCGCGGTATAAATCAATAAATTTATGCGGCACCACCATGCAAAAAAGGGGCAGAATTTCGGTTCGCGGCATCGTGCAGGGTGTCGGGTTCCGCCCTTTTGTGTATGCCCGGGCCTGCGAGTACGGTATCGCGGGCTCGGTAAAGAACCTCGGGAGCGAGGTGGAGATCTACGCCCGGGGCGAGCGGTTTGCTGATTTTCTTGCGGCAGTCTCCCGGGGCCCGCCGATGTCACGGATCGATTCTGTTGACGTGACAGAGACATCTGTCGATATCCCTGACGGTTTTGTTATCCTCAAGAGCGGGACCGGTTCCTTTTCCGGCATGATCCCGCCCGATATTGCGATCTGCGACGATTGTATCGCGGATATTTTTACCCCGGGCGGGAGGTACGAGGGGTACTGGGCGACCTCCTGCGTGAACTGCGGGCCCCGGTACAGTATTATCCGTGAGGTTCCGTACGACCGGGAGCGGACAAGCATGGATGCGTTCCCGATGTGCGCTGCCTGTGCGGGGGAGTACGGCGACCCGCACTCCCGGCGCCACCATGCGCAGACGATCGCCTGCCACACCTGCGGCCCCGAGCTCCGTCTCACGGACAGGACCGGGACTGATGTCCCGTGTGGCGATCCGATCCGGGAGGCAGCCGCACTGCTCGACGCCGGGAAGATTCTCGCGATCCGGGGCGTTGGGGGCTTCCACCTTGCCTGTATCGAGGAATCATCGGGAGAACTCAAGTCCCGACTCGGCCGGATCGAGCAGCCGTTCGCGGTAATGGTGCGGCCGGGTTTTATCGGTCAGATCGCTCTCGTCTCACAAGAGGAGCGGGAACTGCTGGAGAGCCCCGTCCACCCGATCGTGGTGCTGGAGAAACGCGATCACGCATCGCACCACACGATCAGCAATCTGCACACTATCGGTTGCATGCTGCCCTATACCGGGCTCCACCACCTCCTCTTCTCGCACCTCAAACACCCGCTCTTGATCATGACGAGCGCGAACATGCCCGGCTACCCGATGATCACCGATACCCGTGCGGCGCTCGTAAAACTCGCAAAGGATGCGGATTATTTCCTCGTACACAACCGCACCATCACCAACCGGGTGGACGACTCGGTCATCCGCGACAGCTATATCCTCCGGCTCTCCCGGGGGATCGCCCCGAAGAGGACGGCGATTGACCTTGGCCCGCGCTGCATCCTCGGCGTCGGCCCGGAGCTGAACGCAAATGCGACGATCTATAAAGGGTGTTTTGCCGTCACCTCCCCTCATGTGGGGAACGTCCGGAACCCGGCAACGCTCGAATACCTGCAGGAGACCGTCGCCAAACTCTCGCGGCTGCTCGGGGCCAAATACGAACTCGTCGCCCACGACCTCCACCCCCAATTCCTTTCCACCCGGTTTGCGCGGGAGATCGCAGAATCGCAGGGGATCGATCTCGTCCCGGTCCAGCACCACCGGGCGCATATCGCGGCGACGACAACCGAGCCTTGCATCGGGATTGCCATCGATGGCGTTGGATACGGGGACGACGGTACGGTCTGGGGTGGCGAGGTCTTTGCCGGGCAGGTTCCGAACCTTGCCCGGGTCGCCCACCTCGAACCCGTGGCGATGCCGGGCGGCGACCTGGCCACCCGGTTCCCGGAGCGGATGCTGTACGGCATCCTGCCGGATGAAAAGTGCCTTGCACTCCTCACCAGCCGCGGCTGGTCAGAGGTTGAACTCGGCGTGCTCAGAAAACAGGTTGCGGGAAAATTCAACGTCACGATGACGAGCAGCACCGGCCGGGTGCTCGATGCGGCCGCTGCCCTCCTCGGGATCTGCCGGGAACGTACCTACGATGGGGAGCCGGCGATGAAACTTGAAGCGGCCGCAGCGGGCGGGACGGTGGAGACGTGGGAACCGGTCTTTTCAACGGTCGATAGGTGCGAGGTCCTCTCCACCCGGACGATCCTCGCAACAGCGTTCTCGCGTTTCTCCCGCGCACCGGCGGGTGACAGAAACGCCATCCGCGACATTGCGGCGTCCGTGCAGTACAACCTCGCCCGGGGGATCGCCGCGCTTGCCATTCACGCGGCGGAACGGGACGACATTAGCCGTGTGGCCCTGAGCGGAGGCGTCGTCGCGAACCGGGCCATCCGGGAGACCATCCGTGCGGAGATCACCCGTGCCGGCCTCTCCCTTCTCATCAACGACGCGTACCCGCCCGGCGACGGGTGCGTCTCCTTTGGCCAGTGCGTCTGGGCGGGGACACTCATTTCGGCAGAAAAAAACAGGTAGCATTCTCTGGCATTCCCCACAAAAAACAAGCATTTTATCTTGACGGACGTACAAAGATGAGATCAAGCTTGCGATGTATCCGCTGGAATTAATTCAGGAACAGGAAAAGAGGATCCAGAGCCTGGAAAAGGAGCTCACGGAACTCCGTCAGGGGCTCGCGGCGGTGCACGATTATTTCCTCGAAATCAAGGCCGCGGTCGATGAAAAGAGCATAAGTGCCGAGCTCAACTTCGGGATCGTCAGGCCCCTTAAGGAAGAGGATGCGGAGTTCGAAGGCATCTGGGATTTCCACCAGAAAATGCTGGTGGCCGATCCCGCAGGATCCATCCCGCTCGATATCATGTATGATACCTTCGCCCAGTTCTGCCGCAAGAACAGGAAAAAGCCGGTGGACAAGGACGCATTCGAGTACCTCCTCCCGCAGATGGACGACCCCCGCCCGGTGATCTTCCGGGGAAAATGGCAGGGATGCAGGTTCCGATAAACCGCCTCCGTAGCGGGTGGGCATGAAAACATGGCGCATGTCCGCATCACGGCTGACTCCGGCATCCCGCTTGTCGGCTCGCTCTATTTTGGCATCATTGACAGGGGTACCAGCCTCCTCCAGGTCCGCCCGAGCTGCGGCTGCAACTTAAACTGCCCGTTCTGCTCGGTCGATGCCGGCCCGTCCTCGAAAACCCGGGCCACCAGTTACGAGGTTGAACTGGAATATCTTCTCTCGGCAGTCGAGGAGATCGCCCCCTTCAAGGGCACGGGCGTCGAGTGCCACATCGATTCCCCGGGCGAGCCGCTCATGTACTCCCGGCTGCCCGAGCTGGTCGCGGCACTCAAAAAAATTGAAGCCGTGAGTATTGTCTCGCTTCAGACAAACGGCACGCTCCTTGACGATGCAAAGATCGCGGCGCTTGCAGCGGCCGGTCTCGACCGGGTCAATCTCTCACTGCATGCGCTCGATCCGGCGCTCGCCCGAGAGCTTGCCGGCGTTGATTTTTATGATATCAATCAAGTCACCGGTGCGGCAAAATCGGTTGCGAAAAGTTCCATGGATCTCCTCATTGCCCCGGTCTACGTGCCGGGCATCAACGATGCCGAAATCCCCAGACTGATCCATTTTGCCCAGGAGTGCGGGGCCGGGAAACGGTTCCCGCCTCTCGGCATCCAGAAATTCGAGCGCTACCGGTACGGCAGGACGCCAAAAGGCATAAAAGTCCAGAGCTGGTGGCAGTTTTTCAACCGGAGTATCAAGGAGTGGGAGAAATCGTCCGGCCTGCACCTTCGGCTCGATCCAAGGCGGGACTTCGTGACGGTGCGACGCCCTTCGCTCCCGCAGGTGTTTAAAAAAGGCGAGAAGGCAACAGTCGAGATCCGGGCACCGGGCTGGATCCACGGGGAACAGCTCGGTGTCGCGAGAAACCGGGTGGTCTCGATCTTCGGCTGCGAGAAAACGTCCGGGCAGGTCCGGGTAAAGATCGTCGCGGCGAAAAACAACATCTACGTCGGTGTGCCGGTGTAAACCACGGCAACGCGATTCATTGCCGGGGAAACTGCGGAAACAACATCCGGCGATCCCGCGGTTTTTTGTCTCTCTAAAAAATGATTCCGGACCCAACTCTTATTACCTGATATTGCGAAAAAGCAGATATCCATATCCATCGGAGTGGATCAAACCGCGTACGGGTGAGAGCTATGGGAAAAACATATCCATACGGGAAAGGCGATGGGACGGTACAGTGGGTATCTCCCGAATGGCTGGAGAACCATCTCCATGACAAGGGGCTCATTGTTCTGGACTGCCAGCCCAATGTCCACGAATATATCCAGGATCATATCCCCGGGGCATTGTATGCTCACGAGAACCTGTTCCGCATTCACGAGGGGGCAATTCCGACCCGCTGGATTACGGCCGATGCCGCCGAGATCCTGTTCCGGACCCTGGGACTGGAACCGGAAAAACCGGTAGCGGTGTACTCGAGCAGCGGCCCCCTGACAACGTGCGGCAATTATATTGGCGATGGTCTGGAACAGACCATGGTTGCCTACACGCTGGCACGGTACGGTCACCGGAATGTGTATCTCCTCGACGGGGGGCTGGAAAAATGGAAGGAGGAAAAACGCCCCGTCACCCGGCAGTTCGATCTGGCGAAGCCGTCTTCGTTTACCGTAAACCTGAAAAAAGATTTCTTCGTGGATTACTACGAATTCATCAGGATGAAGGACGAAAAGGATGTCGTCCTGCTGGATGCACGACCATCGCCGGTCTATGAAGGTCAGGGCCCCTGGATCCGGCCCGGCCACATTCCCGGTGCGGTCAATCTTCCTTGGAAAAGCCTCATGGACGACAAAAATAAAAAACTCATGAAACCCGATGATCAGATCCAGGCACTGGTGCAGGCTGCCGGAGTAACCCCGGACAAGACCATCATCTGCTCCTGCGGGACCGGGCGTGAGGCTACCAATGAATTCCTGCTTTTCAAATTTTACCTGGGATATAACAACGTAGTTCTCTATGAAGGGGGATTTACCGAATGGTCGTCGTATCCGAACAACCAGGTAATGACGGGGAAAACCCCCAGGTAACCTGACATTTTTACAGGAATCTGAGATGCTACAGGAAGCAGGCATGGGCATGTACAGGGAGGATTCTGTTTTCTTACCCGGACCAGAACCGCGGGGTGGATGCCGGTATGTGGTTTGAACGTATTGTTGCCGGGGGGTTGTCCCACAACTCATACATGATCGGCTCGGGAGGAATAGCGGCAGTCATCGATCCGTGGCGGGATTGCGAAGCTTACCTCGGTTTTGCAGACCGGCACGATGCCGTCATCACGCATATCTTCGAAACACACCGGAACGAGGATTATGTCTCCGGTGCCCTGAATCTTGCACGCCTGTGCAACGCGCCGATCTATCACGGCTCACGGATGGACTTTGCGTACGGGAAAAACCGGGAACGCGTCGGGCATATACCGGGTTCAGCACACGTGTATATCGGGGAGCTCCCGCAGCACATCCCGGAGATCCCCAAAGACCGTCCTGTCATAACGTACCGCGATTCCGGGTACAAGGGGAGCCTTGCGGCGAGCGTGCTTGCGATGCACGGGTTTACTGATACGACAAATGTTCTCGGAGGAATGCAGGCATGGGTGTCTGCGGGGTACCCGGTCGAACACTGACGTACTACGGCCACGGGACGATAACGGGTATGATCCCGGACACCGCCGGGCCGCTGGTGACGGAAGAGGTTCATGACCCGGGCATCCTGAAGACATACCGGAGATGGCGGGAACTCCGTATAGCAGCACCCACTCTGATGCTATCGCTCCCGCTCTCTTTTAAGAATTTAAGAAAGACCGTGGAAAAAACAGGATTACAACGCTGCTTTTGCGGAAACGAAGAAGGAAAAAAGGTTTAGCCGAACAGGGCACCGAGCCCTGCCATGCCGCTCTCTTCTTCTGCCTTCTTGTCCTCTTCCTTGTGCTCTTCCTTTGCGGGTGCTGCTGCGTGGCCTGCTGCTGCGGGTGCTGCGGCAACGGCGACCGGTGCTGCGGCTGCCTTGCTGATGGCCTCTTCAATGTTCACGCCATCGAGTGCTGCGATAAGCGCCTTGATCCGTGACTCGTCTGCTGCTACACCTGCGGCGGTCAGTACTGCCTTGACGCCGTTCTCATCGATCTTCTTGCCTGCCTTGTGCAGGAGAAGTGCTGCATAGATATACTCCATCTTAAATTCACCTCAATAAATTTTATTTTACCAGGGTCTTTAACGCCTGGCTTTCTCTCTGGGCTTTACCAATAATCGCATCGACAATATCCCTCTCATAGATTGCCGCCTCGATCGCAAGACCGCGTGCATCCCTGACGGCCTTTGTCAGGATCGGTGCCATGGTCTCTTTCGTCGGGATCGCTGCGTTCACCGACAGGTTGAACGCCTGCTGGCCGGCAAGCTGGAGCTGGGCGAGGAATTTCGTCTCGTCCACTGCGAGCACGGATGGCTCGTAGAGGTTGCCCTCGTGGAAGGCTGCCTGGAGGGCGAGCCCCACATCCATGGGCTTGATGTCAAGCTTGATGAGCACACCAGCAAGCTTCGCCGAAATGACCCCGCCTTTCTTGACGACGGTCTTGGTCTCCCGGATCTTGACCTTGCCGCCTTCAATCGCTGCGGGAATGCCGGCCTGCTGGAGCTCGCCGACAATCGGGCCGGGCTTGAAGCTCGTGGGCCCCTTCTCGATAACGATGTCCTCAGGGGCGGTCTCGCCGGCCTTTGCGGCCATCTTGGTCTTGGTCTTCTCGAGCTGCTTGTACAGCTTGAACGGGTTGTCGTTGGAGAAGATCATCGCGGAATGGCCCGAGATGTACTTGGTGAGGCCTTTCGTGTCCCCGCCAATCTCGGCGAGCGCGTGCTCGATCAAGGTGTTTCGTGTCACCTTGATGACGGCCTTGCCGCGGAGGTTCCTGCGGATCTGCTGTACCTGCTGTGCGGGGATGCCGTACATGTCGACAAGCCCGATGAGCGTGTACTCTTTCGCGTGCTTCTTGATCTCCGCGACCTCGTCCTTTTTCCATGCGGGCAGGTGGTGGGTATAGACTGCCATTATACCAGCCTCACGGACGGACCCATCGTGGTCTTCACGAAGATCGAGCGGACGTTTAAGTGGCCCTGTTCGAGAACAGATTCGATACGTTTGACGACCGCATCGATGTTCTCGGCGACCTGCTCCGGTGTCATCGCCGTCGATCCTACCTTTGTCGAGAAGACCGTCTTGTCTTTCGTACGGATCTTCACCGAATTTCTCAGGCGTTCGACGATCGGGCGGATATCGGTCTGCCCGGTAATCGGCATCGGCATCCTGCCCCGCGGCCCGAGCCGGGGACCTAAGAAACGACCGACCTGCGGCATGACCGCGGTCTCGGCAAGGAAGTACTTGTAGGTACTTGCGACCCTGCGTGCCTCACGCGGTGCGCCACCGAGCCGTTCTACCTCTTCAGGGCCGATGATCAGATCAACCTTGGCCTCTTTTGCCTGCGTGACGATGTCCCCTTTCCCGATGACACAGATACCGGTCTTCTCGCCGGTTCCATGGGGAAGAAGTATCGTCTCGTCGATACGATTTTTCGGCTGCGCCATATCGATATTCTTGAGATTGATGGTAATATCGATGCTCTCAGAGAATTTCCGCTTTGGCGCCTTTTCAATCGCCGTTTTTACGGCGTCCAGAATTTTGGCCCTATCAACCATCAGATTCCTCCATAGTTCGCGACCGAACCCTTCGATCTCCTATGGTGTTCTTCGGATCTATTTCACAAGGACGCTGTCATACTTGCCAGCTGCGATGTCGGCGAGCACGTCTTTGGCGCGCTTGCCGTCAACGGTGACTCCCATGCTCACGCACGTGCCCACGACCTCTCTGACTGCAGTCTTGAGCTCGTAGGAGAGCATTCCTTCGAGTTTCATGTTGGCAATCCTGACAGCGGCCTCGAATGGCAGATTGCCTGCCACTTTGACGTTGGGCTCTGCGGATCCTTTCTCGATATTGGCCTCTTTCTTGATGAGTGCCGTCGTCGGTGGGATACCCACCGAGATCGTGAAGTTCTTCTTTGCGTCGACTTCGATCTTGACCGGGACCTGCATTCCGTTGAATGTGGCGGTCTTCTTGTTGATCTCATCGACTACTGCCTTCACGTTGATACCGAGTGGTCCGAGCGAGGGTCCTAATGGTGGACCTGCTGTTGCCTTTCCGCCGGGTACTAAAACCTCGACCACTTCTGCCATAGTCTTTGCACCATGCCGTCCCGTATAAACGAGTTCCGAGCTTGGGTCTGTTAAATTTGACGTGATGGGAAATAAAGGTGATCGTGGGTGGGGTAGGAAGCACTGGATGATGAATAGCAAGGGGATTCAAATCTATCACAATTTCGTCAAGCCGCACGAAGGGTTGACGGAAAAACCCCGGCAGAAGCGTGCGGGATCACAGTCAATGGAGATACCCCGCCGGATAGATGGAAACGTGCGGCCCATAGTAAGAGTGCATAACCTATGCAGGTTTTAGAGCTCAGGCTGCGCGGGATGTGAAAATGAAGATAATATGCGATCAACGTACGACTAATCAGAATTCAACGAAGCGAAAGTAATATCTCTTCAAAAATTTTTCAATCAGTAAGCAACCCATGACTGGAAAAGGCAGATATTTAGAGAAATTTGTCGAGCTTCTTGAAAAATTTGACGTTGAAGGGGCTACAATTACATCCCCAGATCATATTATTGACAAAGTGACCAACGTACCTCGTGAAGTTGATATATCAGTAAAGTTTCAAAAAGGATCTCATAACTTCTTAATTGTTTTAGAATGCCGTGATAGGAAAACAAAGGGCGGGGTTGAATGGATCGAGCAAATTACTCAAAAGACGCGCGATATTGGAGCGAACAAAGTTATTGCCGTATCAACTTCAGGATTTACAAAAGGTGCGATTGAAAAAGCCAAATTTAAGAATATAGAATGTAGAACTCTCAAAGAAGTCACCCCAGAAGAATTTGGTTCTTGGTTACTCACGCGGGAAATCATGTGCTACACCAAAAAAGTAAATTTTTTAGAGATAAATGTAGTTTAATTAATCCCCTCCCTGTTGGATTTATCCCTCCCGATTTGACAATAGACGAAAAAACAAAACAACCGAGACGGGATGTTCAAACTATCGCATATTTAAATAAAAAGGATGGAAAATCAATCACTTTCTGGGATATATGGCAAGGTTCTAAAACTGATTCAATATTCAATTCAATACAACCAAATGCGGAAAGGGTAAAGCACGTAATAAACATTAAAATAAATCCCGAATTTCCGATTGCACTTATTGGAAAACAAGGGTTTGCAGATATTGAAGGTTTTACAGTAATTGCCGAATTTTGGATCGAAGAAAAAAGACAACCATTAACCTGTCGAAAATATGAGGGAAATGATGGAATTGTTAGCGAAATGGTTGAAGCCGAATCGATAATAAATGGGGAACCGGGGATTTTTGCAATTCATAGGAAACCCGAAAAAGACGGTAGAACAACATTTTCAGTTTCAACCAGATCCCTTAAACGGTAACAACTCATTCTGATATGATTCACAAGCGCTTGCTGCCGGACCCCATCTTTGGTTAAAAATGTCATCTTATCACCTGCCGATTTTTGACAGAGACTTTTGTTTTAGGTTACCCACCGACAACTTGACATAACCCAAATCCGCAATCCCTATATATCACCAACTTTCCCGCCCAGCGAGGCCCCGACGAGGCGGCCGAGCGATCCCGAAGGGGTGGGCAACCTCATACCGATCGCAGGTTCTCGGCCCCACTGGATCGTCCCTCCCCTCTCCCAATCCGGGCCCCATTCGGCCTCCGTTTCCCCTCCATAATGGCTGGTGGACAGTACATTGAGGCCTTTGTGTCCGCCGCAGGAAAAAAGTCTGCAATTTTCCGGTTAAATCCAAAAATAACGCATTAAAAGAGATTTATATTTTCCTTTTAGCGGTGTTCTGTACGGGGGATATCCAGATGCCCATTTGGACTCCATGACCGGCCGTGGAGGGCCGTTAAAGCGGTCGATCCCGGCACTCTTGGATCATCAAATTACCCCCTCTGACCTCCTCCATCACCTCATTCACCTTTTCCGACAATTTTACTATCGTAAATGAGCACCATTTTATCCCCGGTTTTTGCTCTGCTTGAGGGAGAGTCGGTGGGGGAAATTTTGAAAACCGGGACCATTGGTAAAGCAACATGCCCATAAATTTATGACGTTAAATTCCCGGGCAGGCCCTCCTGCAAGGGATCAGACTGTACCCATCCGACCCCCCTGCATACTGGCGAAAGTACAAACAGCCTTCACGTGCAGGTGGCGTATCAGGTAATCGCGAAAAAAAGATACGCTTGAAATTATTCCTGGTCGGAGAACTGCTCTACCATGTTGCGGTACCGTTCCTCGCTCAACCGGAGGGCCTTTTCCATTCGTTTATACTCGGTAATATCCCTGCCCACAGACTGATATTCCACAAGGGCTCCGCTCTCATCATAGATCGCACGGTTCACCCAGCTCTGCCAGCAGATTGATCCCCCCGGCATAATGATACGATAATCGATTGTTGCAACCGGGTATTCCGGTGTCAGCCATTTAAAGTGGTGAACAATGAGTTTACGATCTTCTTCGGGAATCTCCGGTGTGAAAATATGACCAATGATCTCCTCCCGGGTCTTATTGAAATACCGGCAGTACGCATCATTGACAAAGACATGCGTACCATCGGGGCGGAACCTGCAGATAAGCTCGGTCTGGTCCTCGACAACAGTCCGGTACCGTTCCTCACTTTCCCTGAGAGCCTGTTGGCTTTTCGCAAGATCCTCGAAATTCGTCCGGAGTTCTTCCTCGGTCGCGGTCAGCTGCTCATACGCCGCGTGAAGCAGTTCATTCTTTTTCATCAGGTTCAGTTCGGCAATCTTGACATTGGTGATATCCCTGCCCACGGACTGGTATTCCACAAGGGCTCTGCTCCCATCATAGATCGCACGGTTCACCCAGCTCAGCCAGCGGATGCTCCCGTCAGGGAATATAACCCGCTGACGGATGGATCCCACGGGGTTTTCTGGTGTGAGGGATGCGAACATCTCCCGCACCTGCTTCCGGTCATCAAAGAAGAGTTCCGGCTGGAAGTGGTGCCCGACGATCTCCTCCCGGGTCTTATTGAAATACCGGCAGTACGCATCATTGACAAAGACATGCGTACCGTCGGGGCGGGACCTGCAGATAAGCTCGGTCTGGTCCTCGACAACAGTCCGGTACTGCTCCCTGCTTTCACGCAGCTCTTTTTCGAGTTTTACCAGTTCATCATAATTATTCCGCAATTCTTCTTCCGTTGCCGCAAGCTGTTCATACGAAGCGTTCAGCTCACTATGTTCACGGGCCAGTTCATCTTCCCTGAGCTTGCGTTCAGTAATATCCTCAAGCGTCTCGACCGCTCCTATGGCATCTCCGTTCCGGTTATTGATGAGTCCTGCCGTGAAATGGAGCCATTTCCCCTCCCTGCCCATCTGGGGGAAGAAGTCCGTTGCTTCGTATGCGTCGTTGATAAGAACTGATTTTTCATACTTATCTAGGTACCATTCCGGAAGCTTATCCTGTGCATTGTCGACGAGGAGGTCAACCAGACACGGACGTTTGGAGGAGTAGAAGGCCCTCCATTGCTGATCTGTTCCGATCACGTCATCTGCCGCTATCCCGCTGTACGCAGCAAGCGCATGGTTCCAATAGAGGATCTTGTGATTCCGGTCAATCACGAATTGCGGTATAGGGGATTCCTGAAGGATCGCATTCAGGGTTATTTCCCGGTCTTCAAGAGTACGCTGACTCATTGCAAGATCAGTGTAACTGGTCCTGAGCTCTTCTTCTACTGCAGTCAGCTGTTCAAACGCGGCGCGAAGCTCATCATTCTTTTTCACGAGGTCCAGTTCTGCAGTTTTCCTGTCAGTGATATCCCTGCCGACCGACTGGTATTCGACAAGAGTGCCGGACTCATCGAAGATTGCCCGGTCACTCCACTGGTGCCATCGGACAGAGCCGTCCGGTAAAATAATCCGGTGCTCTACTGTTCCCAAGGGCCTGTTCCGGGTCAGTGATGCGAAATGCGAGCGGACGGTCATGGCATCCTCTTCCGGTATTTGAGGAATAAACCGGTGACCGATGATATTCTCTTCCTGCAAACCGAAATACCGGCAATATGCGTCATTCACAAAAATTTGGATTCCATCCGGTCTGAACCGGCAGATGAATTCATTCTGGTCCTTGACGACATTCCGGTACCGTTCCTCACTCTCCTTCAACGCCCTGTCTGCATGTCGTTTTTCGACTGCCAGTCTGATTTTATGACCAAGTTCCCTGAATTGTGAATGGATATCTCCCCCTTTCTGGACATAATAATCCGCGCCGGCATCGAATGCCTGGATGACAATTTCTTCCCGCCCTTTGCCGGTAAAGAGAATAAACGGAAGATCGGGATATCGGGAACGAACTTTTTTGAGCAGCACGATTCCATCCATCTCCGGCATCTGGTAATCGGAAATTAAACTATCATAATCTTTCTTTTGCAGCAAAGCAAGTACTTCCGAAGAAGAATCCGTAGTTTCAACATCAAACACACCACCGCGCTCAAGGAATTTTTTTCCCAGATCTAACAGGGCTGGTTCGTCATCAACATAGAGAACGGAAATGTGATTGCTGGATATAGGCACGAGGAACACCTAGAAAAATACGGAATACAATCAATTCATTCCATGCCAATCATAATGCCCGGATGATTTGAAATCTGATAATTTTTTATAATCTTTTAGGTCATTCATCGAATATCTATCCATAGAAAATTGCGTTTTATCATTAACAAAAATCAATCTATTTACTATATAAATTTTTTTACATTTAGTTATCATAAGAGCACATAAAAATGCTTCGGGTGACAATGATTATTTCAAGAACAGGAGATTACTTCTATTGGTTATCCAGCGTCTTCCAGACAAACCATTGAGGGAGGGATGATTCTGGACGAGGAACACTACCGGAAAATAATCGGCCTTTTAAGGGATGCGCAAAAGGGGCTGACTATCGAAGAAATTTCAAAAACCACAAATCTGAGCAGAGTTACCACGACAAAATATCTCAATTCCCTCTTCGTTTCCGGCCAGGTAAATATGAGAAAAACCGGCCCTGCGAAATTATATTCCCTCTCGACAAGGCTCCCGGCCGAACAGATCCTCAGCCAGTCGTCAGACCCGATCCTTATTCTTGATGAATCTTACACCATCAGGGAAGTCAGCGATTCATTTCTTCTGGCATTTGGGATCAGTAAAGACGATCTTACAAACCTGAATGTCACCAGAACGGTCATCGGCCCCGGACTGATCGACCGGATCCGGGACCCCGTGAGACAAGCAATGGCAGGGAAAGAGTCTGTCGTGAATGCATGGATTCCGGTACAGAAAGAGTGGCGGGCATTCCGTATCCGCATAATCCCTCTTGTATTTGGCTGGGGAGACAAAGGAATTGTCGTTATGCTGGAAGACCGGACTGAGGAGATCATGGCCCAGGAAGAGAACGCTCTTCTTGCCGACCTGCTCAATACCTCTCCCGCTGCCATTACCGTTCACGATTTTGAGGGAAATTTTCTGTATTCGAATAAAGAGAATCTCGAACTTCATGGATATTCAGCGGGCGAGTTCCTTAAGCTGAACCTCAACGATATTGACATTCCTGATTCTGCAAAACGTATTGCCAAACATATGAAAGAGATCAAAAAAACCGGTGAGGCATCATTTGAAGTTGTTCATTCCCGGAAAGACGACCGGCATATCCCGCTCGAAGTCCACGCGAAAGTCGCCACGTGGGGAGACAGGGATGTAATCCTAAGTATTGCCACTGATATATCTGAGCGAAAACGGGCAGAGGGTGCACTCAGGGAGAGTGAACGCAGGTTTGCCGACATCATCGGTTTTCTTCCCGATGCCACGCTTGTCGTAAACCGTGAGGGCACCGTTATTGCCTGGAATCGCGCCATTGAAGAGATGACCGGAGTTATTGCCGGTGATATCGTGGGAAAAGGGGATCATGCGTATGGCATTGCCATATACGGGAAGCAGCGCCCGACCCTTCTCGATCTTATCTTCCATGATGATCCGGAGGTGAGAATGCACTACCGGCATCTTCGGAAAAAGGGGAGTACCTTTACGGCAGAAACGGTCCTGATCAGTGCTGGTGGTGGAAACCGCGTCCTCTGGCTGAAAGCTTCTCCTTTTTATAACAGGGACGGCAGGATTACCGGGGCGATAGAATCCATCAGGGATATTACCGAGCGAAAACGGGCAGAAGAAGAATTGCGCGAATCGGAGCAGAAGTTTGCTACCGTCTTCCAGAGCAATCCGGTTGCGCTTACGCTCGTATCGGCAACCGATGGGGTATATGTCGAGGTTAATGACACGTTCACGGCACATACCGGATATGCCCGGGAGGAGATAATCGGCAGGACATCAGAGGAACTGGGAATTTTTGTTGACAGAGATGCCTATGCACAGTTTGTCTCCCTGCTCCGGAACCTGCGTCCCGTTCAGGGCATGGAATTACAGTGCCGTATAAAAACCGGCGAAATCCGGACCTGCCTGTTTTCATCCCGTGTTATTAGAATGGGCGGAAAACCTCACATTCTCTCTACGGTAGAAGATATAACGGAACGCAAGTGGGCCGAAGATGCCCGGCAGCGACAAACCCGGGAGCTTGCAATTCTCAATACACTGGCAATAGAGCTGGCATCGATGCCATCAGGAAAACCTGTTGAAAAGATAATTTTGAAAACGCTTATGAAGATGTCCGGCGCTGTTGCGACGTGGTTCTCCGACTATGATCCGGTTCACCGGACGCTTCGGGTAACAGATATGGAGATTGCGCCGGGCATGCTGGAGAAAGTCGTCAATCTTCTGGGTAAACGACCTTTTGATTTGCGGATGCCGGTGAGCGATGAAGTGTACCGGGAGATTACCCGGGATATCATTGGGAAGAAAAAGACGCTGACCGAGGTCAGTTTTGGGCAGATCCCGCCACTTGTCAGTACAACCATCCAGAAGTTGGTTGGCATCGATCGATTGATCGGAATAGCATGCGTTATCGAAGGCCAACTGTACGGTATTTCGATGCTGGCAATGAAAAGTGGCCAGCAGGATCCGTCAACCGAACTTCTCGAATCGTTTTCTCATATTGTTGCCGTTTCCCTCCGCAGGAGGCGTGCGGAGAATGCGGCGCGGGAAAGCGGGGAGCGCTATCGCCTGATCCTGAAGAATGCAAATGACGGCATACTGGTCAATGAACTGACATCGATTGGACCGGGAAAATTCATCGATGCCAATGACCAGGCATGCCGAATCCTCGGCATGACCCACGAAGAGATGCAGGATGTATGTCTTGTCGATCTCGACACTCCCGAAATGAGAGACAGAGCTCCTGGGATTTTCCAGGAGATTATAAAAAACAACCACACTGTTTTCCAGACCAATTATCGGACAAAAGATAACCGGGAAAAAATTCTTGACATAAGTGTCAGTCTTTTCGATCTCAAGGGACGCCCGACCATGCTGTCGTTCGTCCGCGATATCACGGAACGCAAGGCTGCGGAGTCGGCGTTCCAGGCAATGGTTACGAGTATGGTGGGAACGACGGGAATAGAATCGCTGGACCGGATAACGGAGAGCATCGGTGCCTGGCTGGGGGCTGATTGCGTCATGATTGGCGAGATCACGCCGGATCGCGAACGCGTACAGGTACTCTCCATGCTCCTCGACGGTAAAAAGATCCCGGATTTTTCCTACACCCTGAAGGGCACACCCTGTGAAAATACCGCGGAAAAAGGGTTCTGTATATATCCGGACGATGTTGCCAGGCTCTTCCCGGAAAGCAGGGACCTTCGCGAGTTCAATATCCGGGGCTATGCCGGGACGCCGCTGCGCAATTTCGAAGGGCAGGTAGTGGGAATCCTCTGTATTATGACACGAAATCCACTCAATCTGCCACCTTCTGCCCGGGAGATCATCAACATCATCGCTGTAAAAGCGGCTGCCGAGATCGGGTTTAAGAATGCCCGGGAGACCCTGCATGAGAATGAGAGATAAGTCCCGGACCTTTCTCAAGAACAGACCGTAACAACTTGCGATCAACAGCATCCCGATAATAACAATCCTGATGTCAGTGCAACGTTCTTGACAAATATCGGGTAAACGTAAAACTGTATCTCGGGCCCTGACGGGAAAAGAGGGAAGACCCGCACAATTTGCATAAATAAACTCTGCCTGCCCCTTATGTGAGTCACAACCAAATCGTTGCCGAAGTCGAAGATTGTTTCACAATCTTCTCCAGTCTGCCCTTTCCTACAAAACGGCAGATATCCTTCCGACCCCGCACGTGCGAAAGGTAAAAACGAGAGTAATAACGTGTGCCTCTTCTCTGCCTTCTCCCGGTGTACAATGTAATTCCCTGTACAGACCTTCCGTGGGTATCCAGGGAAGGAGTAACAGATACCCTCATATGATACCATTCGGTAACAATGTATAGGAAACCATACATGGATGTCATCGAAGCAAAGAATCTCAGCAAATCATTCGGGTCTTTTAAGGCGGTTCATGATGTCAGTATTGCCGTAAAAGAGGGGGAGATCTTTGGTTTTCTCGGACCAAACGGTGCCGGGAAGACCACCACCATCCGGATGCTGACCGGTGTGCTCACCCCGGATGCCGGCGCGGCCCGTATCTGCGGGATCGATATCGGCAGGCACCCGCTCGAAGCCAAACTGAAGATGGGGATCATACCCGAAAATGGCACGGTCTACAGTGACCTGACTGCCGAACAGAATATTCTCTGGATGGCGAAATTCTACGGCCTGGACATCGTCACCCGCAAAAAACGGGCAGAGGAGATCCTCGCCCGGCTGGGGCTG
>JACTVF010000010.1 GCA_019695435.1 Methanoregulaceae archaeon
TTCTACCTATTATAAGACAAGAAGCAATTATTAAAAAAAGTGCAAAAAAACGATGGGAGGAAATTCCCAATCGGATATCTAACAGTACCGAAGTTACTAATTTTCTAAAAGCTTTTCAAAAAATGGCACTCTTTGAAACTAATAAACCAAATGCCCCATATGCACCTGGCGTAACTGGGTTAGCTATTTCAGAAGGTGAGTTCGAAAGAATTTGCGATGAAGAATTTTTAAAAGATCGTCCAAAATACAAAACGTTAATTGAAACGATTTCTGTTTGCATATCACTCAACCTTATTGAGGAATTCTCAGATGTAACTCAGGGTCAAAAAGGAAAAACATGGAAAGTATTATATTTAAACCGTTTGTTGTGTTTACATTTTGACTTACCTCTCCAGAAGGGAGGTTGGCGCCCTAAGACAATTGATGAGTTGTCCGAATGGATTGAAAATGGTGAATTTATTGTACCTAAAAAAAGAGGGTCTAATCGATGAAAAACTGTTTTAATCCTTCAAAATTAAAATGGTCAAATTATTTCATGAAATCTGGTACGGATTTTTCATTTTTTTGGGATCAATATCTAAGAGAAAAACAAAGAACTATCTTATTCATTTTGGGTATTGGTTTTGATCCCAGAATGTGTTTCGGACTAAAAATTATTACAGATTCTTCAGCACCTAAGATTTGTGATTGCATATCAATAAAATCAAAGGAAGGACCAAATTTCCGAGCAAAACTACATGAAAAAAATCTTAATAATAATATGATTGAATTTGAAAATTTGCTGAAAAAATGCAATAACCATTATCCAAAAGAAATCACAAAATGGACCGTAGATAAACGACCGAAGGGCGATATAGAAGCAAAAGAAATTATTAAGAATTTCTCGGAGTTATCAAAATATTCAGATATTATTGTTGATATCAGTGCTTTACCCAAAATAATCTACTTTCCATTGATCGCAAAAATACTTACATTGATTGAAGAAGCAAAAATGAATGGGTCATCAACTAGTTCTCCCGCCTTCCATGTAATTGTATCAGAAAATGTAGAGTACGACCGGTGCATTAATGAACAAATTCTCAATTGCGATCCTTTTTTTATGAGTGGTTTTATCTCTAACTTGGAAAGTGAAGCTCTTGAACATCTTCCAAAAATTTGGATCCCGATTTTAGGTGAAAATAAAGAAGAGCACTTAAACAACATTCATAAAATAATTGCACCTGATGAAGTGTGGCCAGTACTTCCATCCTCTTCAATTGATCCTAGAAGAAGTGATAAACTTCTTTTAATGTATCGTGATTTCTTCTTCGATAAATTAAATATTGAACCAAGAAATATCATTTACGCATCTGAACAAAATCCATTTGATTTATATCGGCAAATCCATAGAGTATTTCACTATAAGAATGAAGCGCTTAAACCGTTGGGGGGCTTTAAAATTATAATTTCCCCATTATCAAGTAAATTATTATCTATCGGTGCATTACTGGCAGCGTATGAGCTAAAACAAAAAAATGTGGGAATTATACATATTGAACCTCAGGATTATATTGTTAAAGAAATAACGGATACAATCAAACCAAATTTGTTCTCATTATTGCTAGTTGGGGATTGAATGGCCGTAAAAACAAAACAAAATACCCAAAAAAAAGTTGGGACGTGCGTCGGTGCAGGTTATATTGCATTAGATATTGTTTTTAATGAGATACTGAATGAAGACCCCAAGTATTGGACAGGTGGATCTTGCGGAAATATTCTTACAATCCTTTCATATTGGAACTGGAATACCTATCCTTTATCCCGTTTGGGAAAAGATATTGCATCAAGGTTTATTTTAAAAGATATCAAATCTTGGGGAGTGGATACAAGATTTATATCCACAGAAAAGATTGTCGATACACCTATTGTTATTGAAAGAATAAAAAAACGAAAAACCGGAAAATATCTCCATAAATTTGAATGGACTTGCCCAAATTGTGGCTCTAGATTACCACATTATAGACCAATTACATTTGATGAGATTTCCTCATTCAAACAATCATTGCCTATCCCAGAAGTGTTCTATTTTGACAGAATTTCAAAAAGTACATTTGAAATTGCATCCTTTTTAAAATCCGAAGGTAGTATCATTTTTTTCGAACCTTCCAGTGTAAAGAATAGTCCATTGTTTGAGAAATGCCTGCAAATATCAGATATTGTGAAATATTCTAATGAAAGGATAGAAGATATTACATTATTAGACGAGGATTCTATTTGTTTACAAATTCAAACTATGGGCGAAAATGGACTTCGGTATAAATATAATTCTTCAAGAAAATTGAATGGAAAAAAATGGGTTCATTTAAAATCGTATCACCTCACTGAATTTGCAGATTCTACAGGATCCGGAGATTGGTGTTCTGCTGGGATAATTCATATTTTGGGCAAAAATGGGCAAAAAGGTATTAAAGAATTGTCCGAAAAAGATGTTAAATTTGCACTAAATTACGGTCAAGCATTTGCAGCGTTGAATTGTATGTTTGATGGGGCTAGAGGATTGATGTACTCAGGCTTATCTAAAAAAGAGATTGAAATCGCAGTTACAAAGATTCAAAAAAATGAAAGCGTCGGTGATTTAATTGAAAGCAATAAAAAATCAAATATCTGTAAAACAATGCTGAAAATATGTAAAAATTGTCATCATCCGTAAAGTTGATTTTTAGGCTCTGTAGAAATCGTCTACGATAATATCCGGAGATTCTTTTCCGTTTTTTCTCCCGGACATGGACAAGCGAGAAAAGCGTTGAGTGGGGTACCCGGATCAGCCGATGAATACTTTCAGAATCGTACCCCTTGTCCATAACATAGAAGTTAGAATGTCTGACCCTGTGACATTGGTTTAGAAGTGTTTCAGCATGAAGAATATCATAAACCGGATGGTAGAGCGCCCCCTCCTAAAAAATTTCTACAGAGCCGTCCTTTTCAGATCACCCTCCAATTTCGTTTTATCGAGTCTTTTTTAAAATATAGTTTACAGATTATCTCCCAAATCATTAAATAAAAGATTCGTATTGAATGTTACTATGTTATAGATAGAGGTAATCATAGAAAGGGGTAATTAAATTGTCTTTATTGACTGATACGGATCTTAAATTATTAATCTGTAAAGAGGAAGATTGGAGTGATAAGAATAAACTCCATATTTATCCTTATGAGGATTCTTGTTTAACGCCTGTCGGCTATGATGTTCGAGTTGGATCATATTATGCCTCCTCAATGGATGCGGATCGTTACAATATTCCACACGACAAACCTTATGTTACAATAAAACCAGGTGATACGATTCTTATTACCACACTTGAAAATATTGGAATGCCCCAAAACCATACAATTTCAGCATTTATAACTTCGAAAGTATCGAAAGTATCTAAAGGCCTATCACATATTTCAACTAACATTGACCCCGATTGGGTAGGTAATCTCTTGATTGCAATCCACAACCCTTCTCGCAATGTTGTTACCCTTGAATATAATGAACCATTTTGTACCTTAAATTTCATTGAGAATAAAAGTCAGTCAACAAAGGGATCAGAACATCCTCCGGGTCGCATAGATGTACTTCTTACACAATTTACGGAGGCTCAAAAAATTTCAAAAATGCTTGAAATGAATAAAACCAAACGGGAAAAACGATTTAATCTGCTGATTAAAGGGAGTATAATATTATTGTGTGGAATAATCGGGTATTCTGTATTCAACAGCACGCCAGGTTTTATTGCTCTAGTTGCAATGGGAGTTGGTCTTTCAAGTATCATCAAATGGCCTAAAGAGAATTAATATGTCGGTTGACAAAACCAAAATAAACCGAGTTAAGATCAAAGTTCAGCGTATCTCCCCTGATGCTAAACTTCCAAATTATCAACATTTGGGCGATGCAGGAGCCGATATTTGTTCAACTATTAATTACACTCTTAAGCCCAATGAAAGAAAAGCTATTCCTATTGGATTAAAGGTAGAAATCCCTCAAGGGTATGAACTACAAGTGCGGTCTAGAAGTGGCTTAGCACTTAAGGATGGAATATTCGTTTTAAATAGTCCGGGGACAATCGATTCTGGTTATAGAGGTGAAATTCAAGTAATATTAATAAATGTTAGCGATAAAGAATATGATATACATATTAATCAGAGAATTGCTCAAATTGTTTTAAATCCGGTTTTTATTGCAATTTTTGAAGAAGATGAAACTCTTACGGAATCTTCTCGTGGCAGTGCTGGATTTGGGTCAACTGGCAAAAAGTAAACACTCCCCTATAGCGTCATTGCTCGTTTTGATTTTGATATTTTGGCAATTGCTCTGTTGGGGACGGGAAGGAATAATTTTGCCACTGAGTGGAGGGGGTACCCCCCACCTTCTCGGACACAGGCGGAGGGGGTAGGGGGATCACCCCCCTCATCCAGCGGCCCGAAAAAGTATACCCCAAATACGCCCGATACGGGCCCGGATTGTCAATACGGCGATCCCGTTTTCCGGTTCCACAGGAAATTGTGTCCACGCCCACGGAAGAAATGGCATTTTGGGAGTATTTTGCAAAACCGGGTAAAAAGAGGGTCACTTAAACCTGCAATACAGCGGGCCTGTACGGGCCCCGGTTTTCCGGAGGTGCTGAAGGAGGGGGGGAGGGGCGAAAAAGGCCGTTATGGAAAGATCATCTCCGGAAAATAGATTCTCATATTCGCGTTTTTACGGCATTTTCGGGTGCCGGATGGGGTAAACAAGGTGGCGGAAACAGCCCCCATTTCAATATCCGGGACACTCTGAAAATATTCTCATAGTCTTCCTTTTCATTTTCCCGGAAATTCATTTTTTTCAAGTATTTCTTTTTGCAAACTCCCGGACCTTGATCGATGCGTCGGGTCTCAGAGGTATTCCATGTCCCGACAGCATGATTTCAAAATCAAGTGCGGCGATTTTATTGATTGATTGCTGTACCGCACCTGTGTCTAAAGTCAATGGCCCCATTTCGATTTTGCTGCCGTTAAACCTCATGAGATCCCCGGCAAACAGAATTTTTGATGCCGGATCAAAAAGACAGATACTTCCTGGTGTATGTCCTGGCGTATGTATGGTGGTGAGACCAGCAATGGTGTCACCGTCGTTGAGCTGTATATCCGGTTCAACAGGCGTTGATCTGAACAACAAGGGCATGAGGAATTTCACGATCATTCCCTTAACCCCACTCGGGACAGGCGGGGTTTTTCTACCGGCAACGTACTCCGCATCCGCTTCATGAATGGCCACCTTCGCACCGCTCAGTTTTTTGAGTTCGCTCGCGTCGCCCACGTGATCAATATGAAAGTGTGTCAGGACGATCGTTTTGACGTCTGAAGGTTTACGTTTAAGAATATCCTGAATATAGTTTACAATTTTTGCGCTGTTTTTGGGCATTCCCGTATCGATAAGTGTCAGGTCGTCCCGAACAATAATGAAACAATTGCCATTTACACCATCGACTTGGTGTATGCCAGGTACTATCTCCATAATCCTTCAACTCCATTTTTTTGTATCTCTTCGATTATCCGACATCTATCAATTTATAGCGATCAGCTGCGGACCGGCACCTGTACCCTGCACACAAACTTTTGTTCACGGATCGCAAACATTTTGTTCATGGAACGTGAACCATTAGTTCAGGGACTATGAACGAACGACTGCATGATCTCTCTGCGCTCTTCCGGACCGGGGAACGCATCACCCTGCTCCGGGCTGCCCTCCTCGTACCGGCATGCACCGTGCAGCAGATCGCTGCAAAGACCGGGTTGTCAAAAGGACTCGTCTCCCCGTACCTCGCCCTGCTCGAACGCGAAGGGCTGCTCACGCGGATCGACCGCACGTACCAGCTGAAATTTTCCCCGGTGACGGTCGCAGTAAAACGTCTGCTCAATACCGATCTCATCACTGGCGCATTCCAAAAACCGGCATGGGCTTCCGGCACCGGGATCTATGGAAGCTGGGCTCTTGGGACAAACACGGAGGAGAGCGATATCGACCTCTGGGTGTACGTAAAAACCCTGCCGTCCGGGATAATGGTCGCAGAACTTGAGCGGGAGGTATCGCGTGCAGTTTCTGCCGAAGTCCATATTCTGGTCCTGACACAAGAGAAAATGGCCGGGCTCAAAAGTACTGATGAACCGTTTTACCGGTCGTTTGTAAAACAATCGATCACGCTCGAAGGTGAATCACCTGACACGTCTTGATGAGTGTTACGAGCGCGGGCTCCTGCGGAAGGTTGCACCTTCAAACGAGAAGGCGATGCAGTCCCTCGCACAGGCCCGCGAGTGGGTAACCGAGGCCGGGTTTGATTGCGATGCCGGTGCGGAATCGCTGTACCGGATCCGGGTCGGGGAGTACCGGATTATTTATCAGGTGCTGCATGAATCCCGCGAAGTGATCGTGTCCTCTATCCGGCACCGGAGTGTTGCATACCGTGGAGTGTAACGCTCCCGGTTTCACATCGGTACCCCGGAAACCTTTCCGTTCCTGTACACAAACCCTATTATAATTCGCAACCAAGATCCACGTATACTAGGTGAACCGGCATGGTCAGGGCAATCGAATGCATCTATGAGGACAATGTTCTCAAACCGGTGGGAAAGATCCAACTTAAGGAAGGTGAACGGATCCGGGTGACCATTGAGAAGAAGCTCAGCTTTGAGCCTATCCGGCTAAAGAAGAAAGTTACATCGAATCGCATCAGTACTCTCAAGGATGAGTCATGGACCTCTTCCTAGACACTTCTTTTATTATCCCGCTCCTTATCGAGACCGATACGACACAGAAGGCCCGGGATTTTTTCTCATCGTTTCCGGGTGCCTGTGCTGCAAGCATGTCGGTGTATGAAGAAACCTTCTTTGTCGGGATCAGGCTGATCGCAGAGGATGAATTCGGGATTGCCGGGACCGCGGATCTCAAGAAACACATCCGGGAAAACGGCTACGGTTTTGCCGACGATTTTATCCGTAACGTAAACGAAATTTTTTCAGGACTCATAATCGTGCCGGACACGTCGAACCTCACACTCATCGAAAAGACTGCCCGGGCCTATGCCCTCCTTCCCAACGATGCACTGATTGCCGCGACCTGTATCGAACACGCCATCCCGCAGATCGCAACATTTGACCGTGACTTCTCAAAAGTGAAAAATCCATGCCGAATCAAAATCTGAAAAATCCTCAGCAGATCAAAGAAGATCTCCACGATTGTGCGATGGTGGCAGAACGGCGGGACGAAGGCATCATAAGCCTGGCCGAATTATAAAAGCGTGTGATGTGAGCGGGACAGAATGAGTCCTTACACGCTCTCTTTTAAAAACAGCGTGGAGAAAGATTGCCGGAAAATCTAAAAAAGACCTGCTCCCGAATATTTTTGAGCACGTGGAAAATCTTCGGAGAAAATCCGCTCCCGCACGATGCGATCAAACTGGCCGGTGCGGAATCGCTGTACCGGATCCGGGTCGGGGAGTACCGGATTATTTATCAGGTGCTGCATGAATCCCGCGAAGTGATCGTGTCCTCTATCCGGCACCGGAGCGTTGCATACCGAAGCGTGTAACTCTCCCGGTTTCACATCGGTACCCCGGGGTGAGAATACCTTGTTTCGACCCCCCAATCCGACCTTGGATCCCCGCTCCCTCACCCCCAAAATACGCCCGATACGGCCCCGGATTGCCCCTAACCGGCTCCGGAAAACCTCGTAAAACGCCCGGATTCGGGGGCCACCCAAAAGTTGGTTATACGGGGACATTTTGCTAAAATACCCCATATTTGCCCCCGGATTTTGATCGTCATATTGGCCGTTCTTTCAATTCCGGCATACTTTGGCCCGATAAAAAGGAGATCGGCCACCGGAACGCGATAGCGGCCGTTTCCTGAGGGGGTCGGAATCCGGCGGATTTTTGAGAGTATTTTGGCTGGGAAACGATGATTTTGGGACGGTTTTCTCCGACGGAGATGGGGTTCCGGAGGGGATCGGTGAAAATGTACCGATCCGGGCCAAAAATTACCGGTCCTCTTTTTCATACGAAGCCACTTCCCGAGCGGGAGGTCCGAATGAAATTCATAATCTGTCAGATGATTGTTCATTTCGGCAGAGGAGTTGTATGAGGTAATTCCACGAGAATGCGGGATCAGGTGGAAATCACTGACCGGATGTGCGATTGTCCAAAACAGCACTAAAATAAAAAGTAGTATATAGCTGGTGTTGAGAACAGGCTGTTAATCACCCGGAGGGTAATGAGCGGTTCCCGGCCCGGGAGCACGGGAACGAGGAGGTACCATTGCATGAAAACGGTTTTTGTAACGCCTGAACTCTGTATCGGGTGCAGGCACTGCGAGGTCGCGTGTGTGATCGAGCACGCGAAGAGCAAACAGCTGTTCGCTGCGGTTGCGGAAGAGAAACGGTCGCAGCCGCGGGTGTACGTGGAGACGGGGATGCATTACCTGACCTTCCCCAACCGGTGCCGGCACTGCGACCCGGCGCCGTGCATGCAGGTCTGCCCGACCGAAGCGCTGGTGCGGGACGATGCCACGGCTTCCGTCCTGGTCCGGTACGAGCGGTGCATCGGGTGTGCGGTCTGCGCCATGGCCTGCCCGTTCGGCATCATCCGGTTCAACAGCGTCCACCAGCTGGACACGGACCGCGAGGTGAACGCGAAGTGCGACAACTGCATCGAGCGTCAGCGGGCCGGGGCGATTCCCGCCTGCGCCGAGGCCTGCAAGACCGGCGCCCTGACATTCGGGGAGGCAGGCGACCTGATCCGGTCGAGCAGGAAGGACTTCACCCTGCGGCTGATCGCGGCGCAGGAGACCGGGGCCGAGGCGCCGAAGATGCCAGCCAACATTAAGGCGTTCCGGTCGATTATGGCACGGCTTGCTGAACTTACGGGGGAGAACTGAGGGGGAAAGAAAAATGTACGATACATCTGCAGGAAAGAAGATCGCTGAGGCGAGAGCGCTTGACAAGAACGACCAGGAGATTATGGTAAAATCCATGGAAGACGGTATCGAGACAGTCTGGGATCGTTTCGCTGACCAGCAGCCACAGTGCGGCTTCGGGAACCTCGGCGTCTGCTGCAACCGGTGTGCCATGGGGCCCTGCCGGACCGAGCCGTTCGGGAAAAAACCGACCCGGGGCACCTGCGGTGCGGATGCCGATCTCATCGTCGCACGGAACCTGCTCGACGACCTTACCACCGGCGCTGCCGCCCACTCGGACCACGGGCGTGAAGTCGTCGAGGCCATGCTCGCGACCGCGGAAGGCCGGGCACAGGGGTACCAGATCCTCGATGAGGGCAAGCTGAACGTGGTCGCGACGGAGTATGGCATAAAAACGGCCGGCCGGAAAAAAGAAGAGATCGCCGGCGAGCTGGCCCGGGCGCTGCTCGAAGAGTACGGGACGCTCAAAAACAAAATCCAGATGACCGAGCGTGCCCCGCAGAAGACCAAAGACGCGTGGAAGAAGCTGGGGATTATGCCCCGCAGCGTTGACCGCGAAGTCGTGGAGGCGATGCACCGGATCCACATGGGTGTCGATGCGGATTACACAAACATCCTCCTGCACGCGATGAGGACGGCTCTTTCCGACGGGTGGGGTGGCTCGATGATGGGGACCGACTGCTCCGATATCCTCTTTGGGACCCCGACGCCCCTGAAGGCGTGGATAAACCTTGCCACGATCAGCAGGGACAAGGTCAATATCGTCCTCCACGGGCATAACCCGGTCCTCTCCGATATGATCGTGAAGGCGGCAGCCGATCCGTCCCTTGTCAAACGTGCAAAGGACGCCGGCGCAAAGGGCATCAACCTTGCCGGGATGTGCTGTACCGGGAACGAACTCTTAATGCGGCGTGGCATCCCCCTTGCCGGCAGTTTCTTCGACCAGGAACTGGTGATTGCGACCGGGGCAGTCGAGGCCATGGTGATCGATTACCAGTGCATCTTCCCCGCGGTGACCCAGACGGCCGGCTGTTACCACACAAAAGTCGTGACCACCAGCCGGAAGGCGAAGATCCCGGGCGCCATCCACAAGGAGTTCCGGCCCGATAACGCCTACGATACCGCAAAGGAGATCATCGGTCTCGCGATCGACAACTTCGCGAACCGGAACCCGGCCCGGGTCAGGATCCCGGACAAGCCGATGCAGCTGATGTCGGGCTTCTCGGAAGAAGCGATACGAAAGGCACTCGGCGGGACGTACAAGCCGCTGATCGATGCCATCGTTGCCGGGAAGATCAAGGGAGCCGTCGGCATTGTCGGTTGCAACAACCCGAAGATCAAGCAGGACTATGGCCATGTCACGCTGGCAAAAGAGCTGATCAGGCGGGACATCCTTGTTGTCGAGACCGGGTGTGCCGCGATTGCCTGCGGGAAGGCGGGCCTGCTCGTCCCCGAAGCAGCAGACATGGCGGGACCCGGCCTCAAGTCTGTCTGCAACGCGCTCGGCATCCCGCCGGTGCTCCACATGGGCTCCTGCGTTGACTGCTCGCGTATTCTCGTGCTTGCCGCCAACATCGCAAAGGAGCTCAATGTCGGTATCAGCGATCTTCCGCTGGGCGGGGCTGCACCCGAATGGTATTCGCAGAAAGCGATCTCGATCGGTACGTACTTTGTCGCTTCGGGTGTGTACACGGTCCTTGGCATCCCGCCCAAGATCTTCGGCAGCGCTAACGTCACCAACCTCCTTGCCGCCCAGCTTACCGGCATCGTGAATGCCTCGTTTGCTGTTGAACCCGACCCGCTCAAGGCCGCCGACCTGCTCGAGGCCGAGATCAACCGGAAGAGAAAGGCGCTCGGGATCTGATCGGGCACCATCGGCCACTCGTTTTTTTGAGGACACCATGGACGAACCAACGCTCGACGCCATTATCGCCCGGTATGACGATCCGGCCGGCCGGCTTCTCGGGATCCTCGGGGAGATCCAGGATGAGGAAGGATACATCCCGAGAGAATCGCTCGCGATGCTCGCAGAGAAACTTGACGTACGCCTCTCACAGCTCTACAGCCTTACCACCTTCTACTCCTATTTCAGCCTGACACCGGTCGGCGACCATGTCATCACGGTCTGCATGGGGACTGCCTGCCATGTCAAAGGCGCCCCCGGGATCCTCGAGGCCCTGGAAGGGATGCTGGGAATAAAGAGCGACACCTCGGAGGACGGCAAGTTCTCCATCACCACGGACGATAAAAAATTCACGCTGGAGATCGCCCGTTGCTTCGGCGCCTGCAGCATGGCGCCCGTCCTCCGGATTGACGGGAACCTCTATGGCTATGCAACCAGGGAAGACCTCCCGGCGATCCTCGCAGAGTACGGGTGGGAGCCATGAAGATCGGATCAGCAGCCGATCTGGAGGCGGTACGACAGGCCGGCATGCAGAAGCTCCGGCCCGGAAAACCCCGGATCGCGGTCGGGCTTGCCACCTGCGGGATCGCGGTGGGCGGCAACCGGGTGTACGAACGCCTCCGGGAGATCATTGAAAGGGACGGTCTGGATATCGTTCTGACAAAAACGGGGTGTATCGGCTATTGTAAGGAAGAGCCGCTCGTGAATATCAGTATCCCGAATAAACCGCTCGTGATCCTGCACAAGGTCACCGAAGCCGATGTTGAGGAGATCGTAAAACAGGTAAGCAGGGGAAAGGTGCCGGCTGATAAGGCCCTGTGCCGGGTCCCGTCATGGGACCATGTTACGGGATGCACCCTTGAGTACGGGAAAGGATTTTCCAAGATTCCTCTCTATGAAAAGGTCCCGTTCTTTAAGGCCCAGAAGAAAGTGATCCTGCGGGACGCCGGCCTGATCAACCCGGAAGATATTGACGAGTACATCGCGGTGGGCGGCTACGCAGCTGCCCTGAAGGCCCTGACCGGGATGGATCCGGAGACCATTATAAAAGAAGTGGAGAACTCCGGGCTCCGGGGAAGGGGCGGTGCCGGTTTCCCGACAGGCCAGAAGTGGCGGATCACCCGCGATGCGAAAGCTGACAAGAAATATATCCTCTGCAATGCCGACGAGGGCGACCCCGGCGCGTACATGAACCGGAACGAGATGGAGAGCGACCCCCACATGCTCATCGAGGGCATGATCATCGGGGCGTTTGCCATGGGTGCTGCCAAGGGTTTCATCTTTATCCGGGCGGAATACCCGCTAGCGATCAAACGGCTGAAGCTCGCCATCGGGCAGGCCCGGGAGTACGGGCTCCTTGGCAGCAACATCTTCGGCACAGGGTTCTCGTTCGATATCGGGATCGCGACGGGTGCCGGTGCCTTTGTATGCGGCGAATCAACTGCCCTCGTGGCATCCATTGAGGGAAGGACCGGCCGGCCCCACCCCCGCCCGCCGCGGCTCACCGACATCGGGGGCGGGCTCTTCGGGTACCCCACGGACCTCAACAATGTCGAGACCTGGTGCAACGTGCCGGTCATCATGGCCAACGGCAGCGACTGGTACTCCCGTATCGGGGCTGAGGGCAACACCGGCACCAAGGTCTTCTCGCTCGTGGGAAAAGTCGACCGGGTCGGGCTCGTGGAAGTGCCGCTCGGGACAACGCTCCATACCATCGTGTCCGATATCGGCAACGGCGGGGCCAACAACAAGAAGGTAAAAGCCGTCCAGACCGGCGGTCCTTCCGGGGGCTGCATCCCGCTCCGGCTGTTCGAAACAACCGTGGACTACGAGAGCCTCAACCGTGTCGGCTCGATCATGGGGTCCGGGGGTATCGTGGTCATGGACGAGGACACGGACATGGTGGATATCGCCCGGTACTTCATCAACTTCGCTACAGGAGAGTCCTGCGGGAAATGTGTCCCCTGCCGGGAGGGGCTCAAGCACGCGCTCCTCCTCCTCAACCGGATCATGGCAAAGAAGGGCACGAAAAAGGATATCGAAACCCTTGCCCTCCTGTCCGACACCATCGTGGCAACATCGCTCTGCGGGCTTGGCCAGACGGCACCCAACCCGGTGCTGACGACCCTGGCGTATTTCCGGGAAGAATACGACGCGCTGGTGAAACCATGACACGTAAGGAAGCCAGCAGCACGGGGGGAGCGAAAAAACAGGTCACGGTGACGATCAACGGGAAAAAATACCCCGCGGATGAGGGGGAGATCCTCCTTGGGGTTGCAGTGCGGGAGAAGATCGCGATCCCGCACCTCTGCTACGAACCGTCCCTTGACCCGTACGGTGCGTGCCGGCTCTGCATGGTCGAGGTGATAAAAGACGGGAAGCGGGAGATGACAACGTCCTGCACCCTGCGGGCAGCAGAAGGGCTGGAGGTTGTGACCGATACGCCGGCAATCGTCAAATACCGGAATGTCCTGTTCGAGCTCTATCTTGCCGAGGCGCCCAAATCCGAGGTCATCAAGGAGATGGCGGCCCGGTACGGGGTGACAAAGACCCGGTTCCTGAAGAAACTCGACACCACGGATTCGCTTGGGAACAAGTGTGTCCTCTGCGGGCTCTGTGTCCGGGCATGCAATGAGATCATGGGAGCCGGTGCGATAGGCTTTGTCAACCGGGGCCCGTACACGGTGGTCAATACGCCGTATTTCGAACCCACCAAGGACTGCTTCGGGTGCGGGGCCTGTGCAAAGGTCTGCCCGACAAAAGCGGTGGAGTTCGAAGACAGGGGATCTGAACGGGTCATGACTTCGTGGAGTGGTACAAAAGTGCCGCTTGCCCGGTGCGACTGCTGCGGCGGTTACTATGCGCCTAAAGCCCTTGCCATATCCACCCTGGCACATATCACCCCCTCCCTGAGAGAAGAGATCGCCGCACTCTGCCCGGTGTGCCGGGGCAGGCGGATAGCCAGGGACGAGATCCTTGCAGGGAGAGGAGGCGGTGCGGGTTCCCATGGCTGACCCGCGGATCGACCGGGAGAGGATGGCTGCATCTGCCCGGAAACTTCGGGAGAACACCCGGCCGGGAGAGGACCGGGGATGTCGAATCGTCATTACCGGAAAAGGAGGGGTAGGCAAGACAACGATCACCGCCCTTCTCGCCCATATGTTTGCACGGAACGGGTTTACAACGCTTGCCGTGGATGAAGACCCACAGATGAACCTCCCGTATGCTCTCGGTATCCCCCGAAATGAGAGTGACAGGATTATTCCCTTAACAAAAAACCTGGATTATATCGAGGAGAAGACCGGTGCCCGGCCCGGCGCCGGGTGGGGCCTGATGCTGACGCTGAACCCGGACGTCTCGGATGTCGTGGAACGGTTCGGGGCAAAGACTCCCGGCGGGGTGAACCTCCTTGTCATGGGCACGGTCGAACAGGCCGCTACCGGGTGTCTCTGCCCGGAGAATACACTGCTTGAGGCCGTAATCAGGTACATCAATCTCCGCGAGGACGAGGTGATCCTGATGGATACCCCGGCTGGCGTAGAACATTTTGGCAGGACCATTGCCCGTGGGTTTGACCAGGCACTGGTCATAACCGATCCTACATTCAGCGCAGTCCAGGTGGCAGGGCATGCTGCATCGCTTGCAAAGGAACTGGGCATCCGATGGGTCTGGCTGGTGATCAACCGGGTGCGCTCGGAAAACGATATCCGGAAGGTACGGGAACTCCTGGGTACTGCCATGGACCTGTTTTCCGGAGAGTTTTTCCTCCCGTATGATGAGAACGTGATCGCATGCGAACCCGATGTCAGGCCGGTACTGAGCGGTGCATCTCCCTTTATAGAAAATCTTATGACCCTCCAGGCAAGTCTGGAAGATCCCGGCATTGCCCCCGGGGACAACTCATCCGTGTGAGAACGCCAACACTTCCCTTTTTTTAAAGTGCACACCCTGCGGTAAACATGCCTTTTTTGTAGTACCCGGGATCACCCTCCTCTGGAAACCAGCCGGTATTGTTTCCTGTCTTATACTACGCCAGCCCACCCGGGATCGCTGGCAAGTGCAAAATGCCCCCCTTCACCGCCTCCCGGCTGCCCCTCACGATTACCAAGCCTCTTGGATTTTCGGCATCCTGTTTTCATTGTGCACTCTTAATTGCGTGCACAATCCATTCGCCGCCTCCGGACACACTTCCGCAAACTTACAACTCAGACATTCCCGCTGCGAAGGCCGGGCCGGGAAATCCCCGTACTCGTACGATGCGTTCATCGCCGCAAATTCCCGCCGGATCATTTCCTCCACCTCGCGTAACTGCTCCGGGTAAAATGAGTACGGCTTTGTCGCGCCGGTTTTGAGGAACACGAGTTCGGTCTTGATCTCATCGGCACTTTTCCGGTAAAACTCCTGTGCCCAGAGCACGTAGGCTGCCATCTGGAGTTCCGTCTCGTACTCGTCATCGTCCCTGCCGGTTTTCCAGTCGGTAATGACGAGCGTGCCGTCCGGCATCTTCCCGGCAAAATCCACCTTGACCGTTACCCCGACATCCACGATGCTGAAATGATCGAACTGCTCGTGCCGCAGGCATTCCCGGCCCGTATAGTCAGGCCACTTCGCAAAGAAGGTGTGCAGGCACGTCTTCCCGTTCTCCTCAATGGCTGCAAAAAATGAGCCTTGGATCTTCTCGCCGTTGTGGTACTCGGTGAAGGTCTCCCCGCCAATATCCTTGTAGAGCGAGACTTTCTTTGCGAACGCTGCCAGTGCCCCGGCAAGGTCCATCGGCTTGTTCTCGCAGTGGAGCTGGATCTGCTGGTCGATGATGTCGTGGATGAGCTGGCCCTGGACAACAAACTTAGAGGTGAAGTTTTTGAGCCACCGGATCTTTTCCGGGGGAACGACCGCCCCGGTCTTCACGTACGGTGCGATGTACTCGTAATAATACTGCCGCTGGCACCGGTTCCAGACCCGGTGTTTGGTGAAGGACCACGTGTTGATCGTGAAGAAAAAAGGATCGAGATCCGTCATAAGGATCCTGTTGGGGAGGGGAGAGAAATAATGTTACATGTTTCAACAAAAATTAATAGACCTCTTCGTGCGATCCGATATCGATCAGGATTACTTTTGTCCGGCCCTCATCAGCAAAATCGAAAACGAGCCGGTGTTCGTAGGTAATCCTGAAGGACCAGAGACCTTTCAAGACGCCACTGGAGGGAATGGGTCTTTAAGGACGGATGAAAAGGATCTTCTTCGAACTGCACGATTCTTTTGGCGAATTGAGCCTTTAATTCCGGATGCTGGCGGGACCACTTCCTGTAGATTTTAGTAAACCGCTCATCCCAGATGAGTTCAACCATTCAGATCCGCCAGAAGATCTTTTGCCGTCCCGCTCCGGCTCTGGTTTTTTTTGCATGCTGTTTTTGCCTGTTTTGCCCGGAGTACAATTGCCGAACGCCTTTTCTCGATAAGCCTGCTGCGGATAATTTCCTGAACGTACTGCTGGTCTTCGATATCGAGCTTGTCAACGTACTCAAGTACCGTATTGAGCGATGAGGTTCCGGAAAAAGTGTGTAAAACTGCACCTGTTTTGGCACAAAATTCCGGAAAACGGGTGTCCGGAGGGGTAATCCGGGGCAGTTGCGGGCCCGGATTAGAGGGCGGGAATGCAGGTGTTTTCACTCATCGCATTTCCGCCCCTTATCGACGAGTCCCTCGACCCATGCCCGGTTCGTCCAGAGTGCGCACCCGCCGTTTGTCTCGGTGAGAAGATGGTGATGCGACCGGATCTTAGAGAGCAGCGGGGAGCTGAGGGCTTCGCGGAGGGAGACCCGGGCCAGGTTTGTATCCGAGAACGGCGCCGCCGGACAGGCTTCGAGATCGCCCGAAGCGCTGACGTGAATGAAACCCCGGCCGGCCGCAAGGCAGCCCCCGTAGGCATCCTCGTTGCCAGGAAAACCGATAAAGAGTGCAGGATATTTTTTGCTGAGCCGATCAATGCTCCCGTACAGCGCCGTGCGCCGGCCGTCATCAAGCACCAGTGCCTCTGTGCCCGGCTCGATCGGCACGTACTCGACAAACACAAAGACCCGGGCTCCGGCGGCGAGCATCTCCCGGATAAACCGGTCCGTGGTCACGATATCGGCATTGGTGCAGGTGACCGTCACCGAACAGCCAAAGAAGATGCCGTTTTGTCTGAGCCGTGCACAGACACAAAGCAGCCGGTCGTAAACCCCGGGACCCCGGCGTGCATCGGTCTCGCTTTGGAACCCTTCGAAGCTGATCATGGGGATGATGTTTTTTGTTTTGGCAAATTCCGCTGCAGCTGCGTCATCGATCAAAAGGCCGTTTGAAAAAACCGGGAAGAGGATCCGGAGGTAGGATAGTGCCAGGCCGGCGATCTCCGCTCTCCGGAGCAGGGGCTCTCCCCCGGCAAGGACAATGATCGAGACACCGAGTTCTGATGCCTCGCGGACAAGCGAGGAGAGCCGGCCGGGATCCAGTTTTTGGGCCGGACC
>JACTVF010000326.1 GCA_019695435.1 Methanoregulaceae archaeon
CAATATCCGGCTCGTCATCGACGATAAGCACAACCTTTCTTGCCCTGTGGCGGATCGTCCAGATTGCCATTCCCGCGGCAATAAATACGGAGGCGGAGAACAGGGTGGCGAGTACCAGGGCCGTGGTGCCCGGAGACGATGCTGCAGATGTTGAAGGCGATGCGAGTACAAGACAATCCGGATCCTTGGGATACTCTGCACAGAATGCCGCAACCGGCGGGTCGAGATCTACCGAGGCCAGCAGAGCCCCGTCCCGGGAGTCAGACAAGCTGAACGACTGCATATCCGGCAGGTACGGGAGGGTAACGGTCATCTCCCCGGAAGAAGAAGTCTCAGTATATCCGATGAGGGAATTGTCTCCGGATGGGCTTGGACTATCCCCATAGGTCGTCCCGGGTTCCTGGAATGAAAATGATTTCAGTTCATTTCCCTTCGAATCCAGGATTACTCCCTTCAGGTCACCGTTTCCTATATTAAGATTGGGGGCTTCCCCGTATCTGACCTCCATCGATGAAACGGAATACGCGTTATTGTTATAATTCATGTTGATCTGCAGGATTTTGTCATAGTTGGGAGTGAGAGGCTGTGCACCAGCACCAGGTGTACATAAAATACCTGCCAGAATTATTACCAGACAACTGATGACAATCCGCCTCATAATTATGCATTCCCTCCCAGTGACACGGCGGTGGATCCTGATTGTGCCGGGGAACCAGTGCCTGCCTGTGACAGGACGTAATTGATCCGCTGGGTGGCTGCGTCGCCGAAGGTTCCCCCATACATACCCGCCATGATATCCGGATTGGGATCCCAGTGCCAGAAATTCTTGCTACAAACCGGAGAGTAGGAATTTTCTGACGCTATCTGGCGGCATAGTGCCGGATCACGGTGGTGGGATTGTGCATCGGCCTGGCACGACGCCAGCGACGACCAGACATTCGGGTCGGGATCATCCTGCCAGTAATAAGTACTGCCGCAATAGGTATCAACCAGTCCGAACACCGCATGTCCTGTTTCATGTCTGACAATCATCTCCTGATCCGCAGGGGCTTTCATCTGAACGCGTCCCGGTCCTAGTATCTGGGTACATCCCGTCGGCTGGCATGACACGTTTGTATATCTGCCATGATAGGTCGGGTAGAGGATAATGGTCACATCACTGAAGGTGACCGTGTCCCGGTAACTCTGAGGAACGGATCCGGAACAGCCGGAAAATGCATCGGCCGGGGCAGAGGGATCATAGTAATAATAGAAATTAAAATAGTTCTGGTAGTTTTCGGGAAGGGGATCGGGCGGGGACGTGACCTGATCCAGATTCATATAGGTAGTATCGATAACGTTCAGAACATCATGCCTGAACAGTGTCTCATTGTTAATGTAGTCCGGTGCAGATACTTTCTCGTTATCTGTGCAACTGTAGGAGGTCGATGACGGATAGAAAACGATGTTAATTGCATTGGGTGAAGGACCATTGGGGTTCAGGGAAACGAGCGCCTCCTTTGAGAGCAGGACGGTAACCGTTGATTCAGCCGGATAATTAAACTTCGTAGTTATTTCATTATAGCCGGACCGGGTCACCCGGACCGTATGCGCTCCCTGACTGACATCCTGGATTATCACAACCCCGGTCACATTTGAAGAAGACGTGTCGCCCTGGTATCCGCCATCCAGATAGACCAGTGCGCCATCCAGATTTTCTTTGGTGCGTGTATCTTTAACCACAATACTCACCGAATTCTGGCCGAATGCGGCCGGGACTATGAACGTAAGAGAGACGACCAGGATAACGGCAATGATCCATCCGGTTTTCCAGTGCGGGAGAGACATATCATAGGGTCAGGGGATTACAAGGTTACACCGAGAATCATTTTTATTACTTATTTTTGTGTCATAATATTTAAGTGCTGTGTTTTACAAATCTCTTCAATTCGTTCTGTTTTGGAGAATCGAGAATGTTAACAGTTTTGTGGAGTCCCTACATCGGGATAGGACGGATACTATGAACAAACGCTCTCATTCACGTTCCTTTACATCAGGGATTCACGTTTTTTTTTTAAAACAATTCCGGTTATCAGATTACCCATTTTTTTCTGTCGTATCAGGTGAAAAATGTGGTGGTTAAAATGAGACGATCCTCTAAAAAATTCGGGAAACCATAAGCACAAGACTGGTTTCGAAGTCATGTTCTTTAATCCTCGTTAACGCACCAGGACTCCTATATTTTCTGGTGCAACCGCCAGAAAACATAAGCCGCAAGACAAATGACAAAACCTCCCATGAGATAGTCCACCGGATTGGTATACCCGGTAAAAGCCAGAGGCTGCCTGGCCAGGCCCCTCCCTATCCAGATGCCCCCGAGAATGCAGCATATCAGTGCACAAACCAGCAAACTTCCCTTCAGGATTGGACGGGTTTTTGGATCTTCTACAATCTTCTGACGGTATTCAAAATAGAGCAGGGCACAAAGAGCGAGAAGTACGATTATAATCCATTCTGACGGGTTGAAGAGATCACTGCCCAGCAAGGAGAAGATGAAATCGGGGGGGGTTGTGTTATTTGTCGGGTAGGGTCCAAGCAGAGGATACAGCCACCGTACGGGATCCATCCACATGGAATCGAGGATCTGGTGGGAGAGTATCCCGATGTCCAGTGCGAGGACGATCGGGGATGTATAATATATCCAGAGCAGAAGTCCAATCAGCATCAGGAGAGCACAAACGAGCAGATTGTGAAAAAGGAATCTGCCATTTCCGTTGACGGCGGGATCCAGGATAAAATTGAGCGGTTTATCGATAATGTCGGGGAGAACTGCCCCTATGATGCACGGGATGATCCACCTGCGATCGCTGAGGAGATCGCCGATTAATAAACCCAGTACAACGCCGGTGAAAAGGTGAAAGAAAAAAAACATATCCGGTCTGTAGTAAATTATTTGTTATGTGGGTAAAAAAGAGGTATGTTTGACACACCTATGACTAACGTCGCAGGTGTTCTCGAACCCTTTACCCGAAACCGAAAATTTGGAATGAGACTCAGTACCTGTCTATCTCCAGGAGGTCGCGCTGGATCGTCTGCAATTCAGCTGTAATACCGGGATGAGTCGTTCCGGTCCCCATTATTTCCCGTGCGATCCATTTCCGGGCCTCGTTATCGCGTCCCCCCTGGTAAGGGCTGGAATATCCTCGTACTCAAGCCCGGGATATTCATTTAAGATCGTCGCCTCCTGCCATTCGGATTCGATCGGTCACTGGACATAGGTAGGCCATTTCACCATTTTTTTCTTGAGATTGAGGATCCTCCCGTCAACAACAAACGTGCCGTCCCCACGGTGGTGGATGACCCGGCGTTCCTTGCGCCCCGGATCGACCCAGGCTTCGACCACTTCCATAACGAACATGTTGTATCTTTCGACAAGGCTGTCGTCCTTTACCCGGCATTCGAAATTGGCAAGGCACTCA
>JACTVF010000011.1 GCA_019695435.1 Methanoregulaceae archaeon
GTTTTTTAATTTTTTCTTTATTCTTTTTATTCCACTCTTTTCTATTAAACATTCCAACTCCATTTATTTAACCAAAATGAATCTGTTAAATCATATATGGATTTCTTTTTAAATCCACATCTTTTAACATATTCTTCAAAAACATTTCTTATATTTTCAGGTAAAACTCTAACACATTCTTCTTTCAACCAATCAACCGGCATAACAAACTTTTTAACTTCTTTTCCTTTCTTATTTTTTTTAATTACATATTTTCCTAATGTTTCTTTTAATTCTTGTTGTCTTTCTTTTGAAATAACTTCTTTTCTCCATTGTGTTACAGGAATAATTTCTATATTGACAGATTTATCAATGAAAGTCAAGTGTAAAGCACATCTTAATCCCCAAAAATTTCCATAAATTAAATCTTTACTATTTGATATACCCATAAACGATAATCCTTCAATAAAAATACTTGATATATCTTCATATTCTTTAATAAAATTAATTATATCATTTGTATTTTTAATAATTAAAGATTCATTCTTTAATTCTAAATTTGAAACTATCCGGCAATCCAATAAATTCTGTGCTTCATCCATTATTGTGATACCTGTTGACCTCAATGAGAGGTCTATACTTGCATGAATTTTTTCCATGCAAGTATTTATTTTTACTTTGAAAGTGGAGCTACATAATATCTCAAAAGCTTATAATCCGTTTGCTTACCTTCAAACATAATAATCTTCGGATTAATACTCAAAGTATAAGCACATCCTTCATAAAGGAAACCAAAGTTATCACGATTTGCATCTTTGATACTAACCGATACTTCAAAATCTTCACCATCATTCTGTGTAATTACTTCACTAAAGGCATGAGACTGACTTGCCTTATTGCTAATGACATAACTAAGAGAACCTTCCTTTGATTGGAACTTCAGAACATTAGCACCGATTACACCAGAAATAGATTTTACTTTCTTAATGAAATCAGGAGTTACTTCGAATGAGGCAAGATAGGTAAGTTCCTTTTTGGGTTTTGCTGGCCCTTCTTCAATAAGGGAAAGGTCTGAAAGCATGTAGTCAATTTTTTCGTTATCACTATACTTGATTGTGATAATATTATTTTCTACATTCAGTTCCAACGAATTCTTATCTGACATTGTTAGAACATTAACAAATTGAGAAAGGTCATAGATGCCAAACTTCTCTGTCTCTCCTTCTCCCACCTCAACGATATCAGATGTAAACTTTAGGTTCGTCAACTGTGAACTATCATCTGACATTGCATTTACTTCAAGAGTATCATCCATTTTGGATAGTACAATTGAATTGACACTATTCTTCAAACTCTTCAATGGTGCTGTAAACTTCTTTACGTCTTTCACATTTATAATCATATGCTCTCCTTTTAATAAGCTACTTTTTCAATTGTTATATAGATAATTGTATCTTTCTCTCTGTATTGGAATTTTTGAATAAGACTCATACCTCTATCATTTACACGATAAGGATAATGATAATTTGTTTGTTGAGATATCAAAATTGCTTCTTTATCTCTTAAAAAATCTTCGATAGTTTTATTATTATCAAACAAATCTTTCTTCATACCTTTATAAATGTTCCTTCCTCAATTGCTTTTCTAATATATCTCATAAACATAATTGCTTTATCTTCTTTCTCTAATGTTGCATCACCAATATCTGATAATGGAACAGGAAATTCATATGTAGCAATTACTAAACCAACTTCTTCTTGAACTTCTACTACAATTGTATAATAAGCAGTTCCTTTTCTTAATCTATTAAATCTAACTATATTATCTTTAATTATATCTTTTATCTTCATTAGCAATTCATCCCTTCATCAAAGTCTTTATTACATTTGATACAATGTAAATATTGTTTTCCACTAATTCTTTTTCTCAATACTATGATAAGTAAATCACCTTCATTACAATGAGGACAATTACCAATATATCCTGTAATCCAATCAGGCAATTCTTCTATTTCTGTTTTAATCATCGGTGGTGGTAACAATTTCATTTTAATTCACCTTGTAAAAATTTTAATTTAATAACTGCATCGAACCTTGTAAATATATTCTTCTTAACTATATCAAGTAATTCTTCTTTTGTCAAGTCTTTTTTTACATAGAGTTCATTTATATCTTTTACCTTTAAATCCGAAGGCCAACAAAAAACCCTCTCACCTTTATCAGCGTAATTAACTGCCTCTTTCAATCCTTCCTTGTCACGGTCAAATACCCAAACTCTCTTTTTAAATTTAAAATCTAATTGGTCAAATTCTTTTGTTCCATATCTCAATAAACCACTTGTTGCTATTCCGTTATCAAAGAACATAGAATCAACCGGCCCCTCTGTAATATAAACATCTTCATCAGGGTTAGAAAGATAATATCTAAATATTTTGTTATTCTTTTCTGGTTTGTTTGTAAGATACTTTACTCCTTTTTCGTTATCTTCGGTTAATGTCCTACCTTGAAAACAATATACTTCACCATCAAAATTATAATAAGGAATTAATAATCTATTTGCAAACTTTCCTTTGTAACAAATTCTCATTTGATTCAAATATTCTTTTGGTAATTTTCTGTTTACTATATATTTCAATGCATTGTACTGAAGCATCAATTTGTTTTTATCTACTTTAAATGTACTAGGTTGTCCTGTTGAACCAATTGTCTTATCATACAACGGAAAACTATTTGCCATGAAATCATCGGTAATGATTTCTACTTCATCATTCTTTGGTGTTGGTTGTTCTACAAGTTTAATATCTTTTCTTCCTAATCTTAATACTTCTTCTTTTACATCTCTATTTCTGACATATCTTGCATGTAAGGTTGGATAGTTTTCTTTGAGCATCCTTTTAAATGATATAGATGCTCCACAATTAAAACAATAGAATAATTCTCTTTCCTCTTTGAGTAAGACCCAACCTCTTCGCTTCATCCTTGATTTCTTTGAATCATGACAAAGAGGACAACGGAAGTTGAAGTTACCATTTGATTCTTTTACACCACCTTCAACAATTCCATTCAATATTTCTTTTACGATGTGTTTATCCATTAATTATTTTTAATCCATGTTATAATCAATCTAGCTTTTTCTTTTAATGATTCACTAATGTCATCTTCTATAACTTTTTCCATAGCATTAATTAAAAAATTTTTATCATAATCATTTTCTAAAACTAATTCCTTTGGGTATGATGTATTATATCTCATAAAGAATTTCTCCTTGCTTGAATCGTTTCAATTTCAATTTCTAATTTAGGAAGAATAAGATTAGCTTTCTCTAATAGAAGATAACCTTGTTCTCCTGTTGCACAATCAATATCTTTAACAATTGCTTTTGCCCCATATCTTTTTACAGCATCTTTAATGAATTGAGCTAATACAGATTTACCGCTTCCTGCCTCACCTATAATTTGTACCTTTAGCATAATCCATCCCTCACTTTCTTTAATTCTTCTATAATGAAAGTTTTATTCTTCTCCATCAATTTCATTCTTTCATCAACATTATACATTTCTTTCCTGAATAACGATTTGACTGTTTTCTTTTGTTGTGGTGATACTCTATCAAAAATATTTAAATAAAGTAATACCTCAATTGATTCATATTTTCTCATTAAAATAATTCCCTCAAGTTTACATTCTTTGTTACTATCTTTTCTGCCTTACATTTATCAAGCATTGAAGTATTCTTTAAAACATTAACCACATCAAAATCGAAATGATTCATTAGACCAACTAACATATCATAATAGGATTCAAATTCATTCTTTAACTTTAAGAAAAATAATTCTAATCTTTGTCTATTGTTAAAATCTATAACTTCCATATCAATGATAGTAATCATCTGAGCCATTTCTTCATCGGTAGTTACTTTATACAACTTATTAAGAAATAAAATATCTCGCATTTCTTGATGACGAATGTAATCAGAACCACTATATCCTGAAAGACTCATTTTATTCACCTATAACCATCAGATTTAGATGCCCTTCTCAAATATTCTAAGAAAATAATTGATAAAATTAAACCTATTATTAGTTCAAACATTATCCATCTCTTGTTCACATATATCAATTACTTTATCTTCAATTGAATCTATTCCTTTATACTCCATACAAGCATTTATAAATTCTCTCATTGCTTCTCTGAAAATTTCTTCGGCATCTAAAAAATCTTCTGTTTCCATTATCCGTTTTCTCCTTCCATATTCTTTTTTACTTCACTTCCTTCTTTAGAATTATTATAACCAGTAACAAAAGATTCTACATCGGGTTTATATAAACCATGTGCTTGAATAACTTCCGCAAATTCTTCAACATCATGTGGAATACTGGATGATATTCATCGAAATTACACCGAACCCTTTTAATATTTCATCAATCTTCTTTAAATCATCTCCTATGGTTATACCGCCTGCACATCTATGACCACCACCACCATATATTTGTAAGAACTCTCCACAATGTATAACTGCATCATTCTTTGCTCTTAGACTTAATGACTTCATTATTGGATTATATATGAACACATAAATGAAACCACGGTTCGTATATAGTTCTCTTGATATCTCATTTAAAAAATCTTGTGTAGTTACAAATGCTACATGTTCATTTATAGCACTAAATTCCATATTTGTCAAGACATTTTTTATCTGCTTCTGCTTTTGTTTTAAATAAAATACTTCTTCTTGTGTCATTGTATCATAACCATCTTTGAATCTATTTAAGAAACCTTCAAATTTATATAAGAAAAACAAATAGTTAAGCATGTTTGACATTTTATATTTATCTGAAAACAAATCATAATCATTAGCTAATGTCATAAGCGTTTTAAATTCAGGTTTATATACAAATCCTTTTTCTGTATAATAATCATAAACCAAATTACAACCAGCTCTGTCGAATTTTACATATTGATTCTTTATCTTACTCTTCACAGTTATATGATGGTCTATTAATAAAACATTATTAGCTTCAGCAATCCAAGAAGGTTCTGCTTCTAAAGAAATATCTGTCAACATAACAAGACTTCTCTTATCATAAACTTCATTGAATATTCTATTCACATCACTATAATGTGCTTTGTAAATTTCTAAATCATGCCCCTTCTCTTTACAATATTCTTGGACAAGAATTGCACAGGCTACACCATCTAAATCAGCATGAGTTATTAAAACAAATTTCATTGTTTCTCCCAATTCCACTTATAAGTAGTATCACCATTTAATTCTATCTTTGTTATGGTTGGTTCACAAATTTCCTTATCAGGTAAATTTTCACCTTCAACAGTTATCTTAATAAAATTACCTGTTTTATAACTTGTTTCAATATCAAATATTTTAACATCAGCAGGTAAATGTAAACTTGATGCTATAAGGTCAGCCGTAACCAAGAATGTTGTCTTCATTTTTTCTTCACCTTCTTTTTCTTATCAGCTTTTAATATATACATATGAGCATCGTTTTCATCTGGTTTATCAGATTTAACAAATGTATTTATTTTATTGCCTTCAGTAAACCATTTAACTTCATTATCAACACAACCATGCCATAACCAAAGTTTAGGACTTTCTGTTTCTGGTCTTTTCAAATGCATCATATCTTTTCTAATTGAAACATCCCAAAATTCTGCCCATACTCTTGTTATATCTCTATCATCTATTTTGATAGATTTATATAATTCTACATATCCTGAAGGAGCTACTTGGTTCATATCTATCGTAAGCTTTCTTGCCATCGTAGTTCTCCTTTTAAAAATGGCTCCCGGTGAGAGATTCGAACTCCCGACAACCGCCTTAACAGGGCGGCGTTCTACCCCTGAACTAACCGGGAATAATTATTATGGATTAACCAATTTTAATCCCTTTGGTATTTCTTTTGTTCTTACAATACCTGAACGTCTTGACCTTTCTTCAGAATATTTATCAAGGATATGAGAATCAATAGCTTCTTCTTCAAAGATGATATAATCCTTTTCATCAATCTCTACTGTCATATCATTCAATACAGATTCCTTAATAAATTTTTCAATGAACATTGTTGGATAATATAGAATTAGCGGCCCAACTACACCTGTTTGTGGATTTTGTACAATCCTAAGTTCACCAACCTTTGTTAATTTATTTGTTCTTTTATAAGTATTAACTATTTCTGATGTTCCTAATTCTTCAACTTCTTCAAATTCTCCAAGAAGAATATGCCCACCATCTTCTTTCGATACACACATACTTACTTTAGGCATTAGTTTCCACCTCCTTGATTACTGCATAGACTTCAGCCTTTGGCATTGCAATACAATATTTGTCATTAAATACAAATACTTCTCCAATACCAGTACGACTAATAATAACAGTATCACCAACTGAAATACCTTTCACCGTATCACCGACTGATACAACAACTCCTTGATTCCTTGATTCCTTATCATTACTCTGTGGTAATACCAAACCACCTGCTGTTTTCTTTTCCTTCTGGTCAGGTGCTTCAACAATAACCGTATCTCCTAATGCACTTAATGTCTTCATTATTCTTTCTCCTTTTTCTCATAATAAAATTTAAATACAACCACATCCTTAATAGGGTCTACACAATAACTATAACTGATTACTTCATTACCACCATCAATATCACAACCCGTTGCATAATGTTTAATGACTTCTGAAAGTTTTGCTTCATAAAAAACCGTACCTAATTTATCTTCACTCATATTAACTAAACCCCCTATAAAAAGATTCTGGTTTATCGTTTTCTTCTACAAACTTTTCAAATTCCTTTTCTACTTCTATTGGATTATCTTTCTTTTCATTTTCTAACATTGCTAATGATTCTTCTTTTATCGTTGGTTGTGCAACAACTAAATGTTTTCTATTCTTGAAGTTATTTAGTTTTGCTCTTTCTTCATCGTTGATAATTTGTTTGAAGGCAAGAATCTCTTCATCCATCTGAACCCTTAACTCGACTCCTTTTCTACCGAACCGATTCTTAATCAATCTCCATGTTTGTTTAAGTTCTTCTTCTTCCTCAAGTGATTGTGTCATACCTACCATCAAATCCGATGTATTTACTATTCCCATAGAATCGGAAATATTTGACATTCCCAAATTAGGATTCCCATAACCTGCCCTTTGCACCTGTGAAAAACTAATCATGGGTATATTTAATTCAGTTCCCATTTCTCTTAATTCTTCGGAAATCATCTTATACTTCTCATAAGAATTGGTAGCTTGAGATGTATAATTAGGTTTCATCAATTGGATATAATCTACTACCAAGAAATCAAATTTAAACCCTTCTATTCTTTGAAGGTCATGGACATAACCCATAATGTTCGCACAACAGGCTTTTGAGGGCAAATACTCACGAATGAATAGTTTTCCCTTAACCTTATTGTTTAATTCATTTGTGACCGTTTTCTCTTCGTTAGGAACCCTACTGTGAGGTATCTTAGAGATTAAAGCGTCCATTCTCCTAGCAATCTCTTCAACCCTCATTTCTAATGTTATATATGCCCCTGAATAACCACCTTGAATTAAAAAGGCTGTAAGATTAGTACCTAATAAAGTTTTTCCTAATCCAGAGGAACCCGCTATGACTGTTAATGTTTTCTTATGAAGACCACCATTAGTAAACATATCAAACATTTCAAATCCAGTAGGTAATGTTTCATCAACATTATTATAAACAAGAAAACGATTATGTATATCTTTCAAGTAGTTATGCCCTAAATCCTTATCAAAAGAAAAACCTAGAGCATCATGAATCAAGGAACCTACTTTAGCAGTATCTTTCTTTTCGGAAATAATATCTACCGAACTTATAACTGCTTGTTTTAATGATTGTTCTTTACCCCATTCTTCAGCTTCTTTTAAAAGGAAGTGTATGTTTTCATTAGGATAATCTTCTAAATCAAAAAGACTTTTAATTACTGATTCTTCTTTATATTTCAATGAGATAGTCTTTGAATCTAATTGCTTTACATTATCTTTATTAACCAATTCCTGAATAGCTTCATACAACTTTCCATTTTCTGCTTCTTCAAAAAATTCAGGTCGTATGTGTTGAATCACTTTATCTCTAAAGTAATTATTTTTAATTATTGTCGAAAGTATTAAATCCTCTTTTAAATTCCCCAAAATATCTCCTTGATTTTAATTATGGTTTCATTATCATTAAGAAAACTAGTATCTATTATTTTATCTTTTAATGATAAACAAACTTCATCCATATATTCAAATTCAACATCTGGCATTGTAACTGTATATCTAAATCTATTAGCAAGTCTTGATTCTATAATTCCTTTAGGAGCAGAAAGATATACAAAGAGAATAGGTAATTTTTCTATTTTCTTTATAAATACTATTTGCTTTAAACCAAAAGGAAAAACACTACAAGCAACAACAGGTGACTTAGCTTCTGTGATTGCTTTAATTAAACTTCTTCCGTTCTGTGGTTTTGTAAAATCCAAAATAACATCTGTATCATAATCAATTGATTCATTAAAACCAAATGATTTAGCACAAGTTGTTTTACCTACACCTGAACATCCGATTAAAGCAATCTTCATGTGAGTATACCAGATTCTTTTAAAAAGTCAAGACCCATCTTAGATAATTCTTCTTTTAAAGTCTTTCTATTATAAATCTTCTTACTTTCCTCAACACGATTAGGTGGAAGAATAGCCCTAACTTTTAGACTTTTTTGCACCTTTCTTTTTATTTTCTTTTTCTGTTTCATCTTCTTCTCCCTTTAATATTTCATCAGACACAGAACTATACTTGTTCTGTGATTTAATATAATCGTTGATTCCTTCAAGAATCGGTTCAAATACTTCTGCTGTATAAATATCCTTTTCAAAAACATTCTTATCTAAATGCCTTACATAATTTGTAGTGTTTTGTTTTTCAATGAGGCCAGCATTACGAGCATATTCAAGAAGACCATAATAAGGATTTATACCTTTTTCAAAATCAACCATCATCAATGCTTGTTTACCTTCAGGAACAATACGATTCTTTGTTGTCTTTGCTTTTAAAATATTTCCGGTTAATAACTTATCTTCATCTTTAATTTGTTCTTTTGTCATTGTAGCCATAATACTTGAAACATAATTAATACCTTCACCACCTACAGGAACTTCAAATGGAACATAACCAGATGAATTTGTATAACTATGATTTAACATAACCATAACAATATCATTCATTGCAATAGGCATCGTAATTAATCGGGCTAACTGTCTTGCTAATTTTGCCCTCAATCCCATATCACTTGCGTTCTTTCCTTTCAATGCATCAGCTTTTTCTTTTGTAGTCATTAAATTACCAAAAGAATCTAATGCAAGGAATAATTTCAATTCAGGATTTTTTAACCTTGATTCTGCAAAAGATTCAATAACCTGAACACATTGAATATTTAATTCCTCTATTGTTTCTATTGGCATATCAATAAGTAAATCTGTATTGACACCTAATCGTTGAAAGAAAAATTTATCTGAAGCGTTCTCTGTTTGGAAGGCGGCCGTATAATAATTATTGTGTTGTGCTTCCCGAATTAAATTAGCCATTACATATGACTTACCCGTACTTGGTTTACCAACAAGTGAAAGAACTCTACCTGAAGGCGGGCCTTTATACATATCACCTGATAGAATAGCATTTAAAGAATAAGAACCTGTGCTAAGATATTCCTTAATAGTTCCCAAACTAGATTGACTTACTATTTCTGCAAGCGGATTAATCTTCTTTAACGATTTTAAAAAATCTGACATTATTATTCTCCATTTCCCTTTAGTTCTTTGTCCATTTGATTTAATTGTTCGATACCTGAATCACCCCATAACTTCCAAACATTTTCTTTATATATTTTTAATTGTGATTCATAATAAGCTAATTTCCTTTTTAAGTTTTCCTGTTCCATAAAATTAACTTTTTTGCTTCTTCATCTTTCTTCTTTATCATAATACTAGTTATTTCACCAGTTTTAATATTCTCCATTATCAAAACATTATAACCTTGTAAATTATTATAAATCAATTTTAATTCTAATTTAACCATTGGAACTCCATCAAATAATTCTCCATCAAATTTATTTTCCATACCTTCTTTCTCCTTATCTTCATTTTCATTATATAATGCTTTTTCAAAAATGTCAAGTCTCTTTATAAACTTTCCACATTCACCACATCTAGGTGGATATGGATAACCATGTATCGGACAATTTTCGTTTGGTTCTAATGCTAATTGATAACATCTACAAGTAGTTGATTCTTTACATATATGTTTTTTCATTAAAATAATTCCTCTAAAGAATTTTGATTTAAATCCACATTGCCCCATTTAATTGCATTTGAGATTTTCTGAATAGGACTCATAAAACTTTTCTCAAATTGTAATTCAAAATCTATCTTGGTATGCAACTTAAATTCTTTCGGTAACTTATCTATAAAACCAATGATGTTCTCATTAAACATAGGTGAAGGAGCTACATAGATAAATTTAATCTTATCACCATTTCTAATATAGTTATATTTATTCTCCAATCTTAGTTTCTTAATCATCCTATTATAATTAAGTGCTGCTCTCACTTGTATTGGACAACCTTTAGTTGCATTACAATTTTCATCTGAATATTCTTTAATACCATTAACACTTCTTGGGAATGATATCTTTTCAATATCCTGACTAAAGAATTCTTTTCTTATATCCTTCAATTCTTCTCTAACCTTTTCCTTATTCATTTCTGAAATAACATTGATAATAACTTCCTTAATCTTGTCTCTACAGAATGAAGGAGTAGAGCTACGAACAATTTCTATTCCCATGAATTTCATCTTGAAAGGATTATATTTAACTCCTTCTTTTTCAATCATTCTCATTGCATACTTCTTCTTTTCAATAAAAACTGTTCCATCTGATACAACTTCCTTTTTCAAATTGAACCAATTCTTTTCATTATGAATTAATTCTTCGGAAAAATAAAGAGTACATTTATCTACATAAGGTTTAATAATTTTTTCATCAAACAAGGTAAAAGCTTTCAGATAATTTTCTTTTGTTATCTTATAATGATTAACAAAAGAAGAGATATCTAACATGAAAGAATCCGTATCACTAGCTACAACAACATCATTAGTTCCAAATCTTTTCTTGAACTCTTGATTCAGACAATCAGTTGTATACATATTAATCTTCTGACCTGTCAAAGTAATGGCTCTAGCAAAGTCTGTACTAAAGAAACGAAATCCTTTATTAGTAAAACAACCATATATGGCATTAGCCAAATCCTTCAATGACCTTTGAATAGCATCAAATCTTTTTCTATTATTATTATGTTCAATTTCTTTAGTTTCTACATAAAAAGTTTCTTCCTGAATCATTTTCTTTTTATATATTTTTCTTTGGTCAAATAGATTTTTAACAACAGTAGGAACAAAACCAAACTTGTCTGTTCTAAACATTACACCATTTGCAGATATGGTATATTTGTTTTTAACTATCATATCTATTATATGTTGACCTACAACATTAGTTACTAATACAGTTCCATCATCTTCTTTAGTATCAAATTTATAAGTTATATCTGGTTCTATTCTTCTTAAATCAATATCAATAAAATCATTTCCTTTTTCATCTCTAATTTTTCCAACATACATTTCAGGAGAAAGATTAAGAGCAAACATAACACTAGGATACAAAGAAGTATAATCGTATGTAGCAACCCACGGATAATAACCTGGACGAATTTCCTTAACGAAACCACCAGGGATTTCTCCGCTTACTCCTTGCTTTGCAGTAGGCATAACAATCTTCAATGGTTTTAATGTTGTCATTAGATAACCATCGAACTGTCTCATTTTAGAAGGAACCCTATCAAATGGAACTTTATTCATATAAGACTGAATTTGAATATTGTTTATGAAATCAAATAAGTCATGAAGTTTCTTTACAAGGAATACGTCTTTTACGTTGTATTCTACATACCGATAAAAATCCGTATTATAAAGTTCTTCAAGTGTTCCTTCATAAGCAAGTTTCTTGTCTTTTAATTCAATCTCGGCAATATAATCAAGTCTGTATGAATCTTGTTCCTTTTCAGAATAACGGTCATACAATTCCATATAATCAAGAATAGTTATACCACCAATTTTAACTACGGTTCTTTCTCTTTCTTCTAAACGAACATCATTGACAGGAGAATATTTCTTAGCGAAAGTATCACCTAAAAGAAAAGTTGCTCTTTGAATAATATAAGGGAAATCGAAATCATTACAGAACCAACCTGATAAAATATCTGGATAATCACTACGATGAAATTTAAAATATTGTTTTAATAATTCTTCTTCTGTTTGGCAGAATACATAATTGATAGGAAGTTTGCCATGATATTCTTTCGTACCAAAAGTTGTTATACTATTTGTCTTTGTTGAATAAACTGATATTAAATGAATCTCACATAGAGGGTCATCGAATTTTGGGAAACCTCTATCAGCTACCGTTTCAATATCAACGATATGCATATGTAATTTTGGAATATAAGATAGAAGGTCTTTCTCAAAATAATGGTCAACAACAAATCTACATTCTGGATGTATATCACCCTCAAATGTATTGTATCCTTTTACATAATCTTTTTGTGCAAACCAATCCGAAAAATGTTTTATCTTACAGGGATGACCATGAAGGTCTTTATAATCTCCTTCTTTGTCATGAATAAAAGCATATGGTTTATAATCAAATGATTCATGTGTTCTATTGCCTTCTTTATCATATTCCCAATAGTGCATCTTGTTACTTTTAGCATTGTAATAAACATTAGCAAACATTATATCTCCGTTCTTTTGTTATAAGTGGGAACGCTGAACTCCCTTTCCCTTAATAATCACTTCCACCATTAGATAAATAATCACCAGCTCTACTTGCATCTCCAATACTTTCTTTACTTGACCATTCTTTTGATTCTATAAAAAATAATACTCCTTTCTTCATTATATTTTCTCTACAGAAAATACAAAGATTTCTTGTTCCATGATAATGCTTTCCTTCCCATACATAATAAGTTCTTATATCTCCTTCATGAAATATATCTTCTCCTACATTATCACATTTCATTTTAAACTCCTTTCATTAAAGGACAATCTTTTGGAAATCCATTATCACAATCTGGATGACTTATTATCATGTTACTATAAGCCCCTTTATCATTAAAATAAGGATGTAAACATTCCATACCATCCATAGATGTTCCAAAATATAAACATTCATGATAACATCTTTTTATTTCTTTAGTTTCACATTTAGTTACTATCATACACTATCTCCTTTATTTTGTCAAGAGTAGCTTCCTTTTCTTTTTGTGCTTTTACTTTCCAACTATCAGGTATAAATGCTGATTCAACTTTTTCATGAAGGTCATCAGCATCTTTACATATAAGAGATTCAGGAACATCGTAACCGGAAAGTTCTATTGTCTTTCTACAACTTTCATCAAATATTACTGGAACATTACAACCAATAGATTCATAAAATCTATTTGCTAAATGATTATAATTGGTATGTATATGTTCATCTTCGATATATAAAGATGCTTTGAACTTTCCTAACTTTGCAGTTGGATACCATTGCAACTTATCAATGAATACACAACCATTCGTAAATGGTAAATAATTATTAAGATTCTTTTTACTTGTGGATACAACCATTCTGCTATCAAAATATTTTTTATAATCATTTACTCTATCTTTTCTAAATGCCCCAAAATAAATTACACCACGTTTTTTATCTTCAATATCAAACATACCACCAAGACTATCTTCAGATTTAACTGCAAATTCTTTATAGATTAAAGCATTAAGATTAACTACATTCCATTTACTAACCCATTTTGATTTACTCAATTTAGCATGAGAAGCTTGCTCATGATTTGCAATAACTTCAAATTGTAAATTATGTCTATTAATAATTTTCCATAGAGGAACAGGTTCACCAAACAGATAATCATTTACCATATAAAATAATTTGGTATCTTTTTTATTATCTAATATTTCACAATCTATTTCTTGATAACTACTTGATGAATTGAATATGATTACATCCCACGGTTTATAGGCAACTGAATTATAATAATTATTTGAAGGGATTAATTCTGTTCCCAAAGCATCACGCAATACCATTGCATTTCTGACATGTAAAGAAGTGACTCCGTTATGAATCTCTCCTTTATGACTATCAATGATTAATATTTTCTTCATAAAACCTCAAATTAAAAATCAAAAGCTAGAGTCTATCCTTACCTTTCGACTCCGTTATGCTTGTAGCATGAGGGTAATCACACCCGTAAGGACAAGCCGACAACTTACTTCACTTCTGTTGCTACAAATTTTACTTCTTCATCTGTCGGTGGTGTTGTTTCACCATCTATGAAATAATTTCCATCTACTAATGAAATCTTTTTCTTTGCAATTAATTGATTGGCTACTGTCTTACAATACCACTTGGTTACATTTGTTGCCTTCACAATTTCATCAAGTGTTCTTGCTCCATTATTAACTGCTTCATATACTGCTTTATTAACTTTACGATAACCACGCTTCTCTTTAGCACCTACTGTTCCACTTACTTCAACGATTGTTGTATCTTCAGTCATATTTTCTCCTTTTATTTTTTCGATTAAATCTTGAACTATTTCTTTATCAATTTCTTGACAAACATGGTCAGATGTTAATCTTCCACCACATCTTACACATTCACCATACAACTTTTCTTTCACAATGTCAAGTATGTCTTTCATATTAATTAAATACCAATGGTAATTCTAATTGAACTTCTGTTTCAGTTCCATCTTTTACAAATGTTCCACATTGAGGACATTTTTCAAAATAATATATTGAATAAATTTCATTTTTGCATTTTTCACAAATATATTGCATATTATACTCCCTGATATCTTACCATATAACCGATATCCCATTGTACTGAATTTTCATTTAAAGGCATAGCTAATGATGATGTAAAGAACTGATAAAAATAAACGGTCTTATGATTATCAAATTCCATAACCAATTCTTTAACAATACCATTGGTATCATTATTTCTTAATTTCCTAGTCCACATTTTGATTTCTTCACCAGTTGGTGATAATACTACTGGTTTATCAACCACTATAATCTCTGCTGTGGTAGATTCGACAACTCTCTTAAATATATCTCTAAGATTTTCCCAATCTGTTTTATGATATCCACCTAATACTGGTTGAACTAACTTCAAAAATTCTTGGTTCTTATCAAATTACTCCATTAATTTTTCATTCATAAGTCGCACACTCCATTTGAGCATTTAATATCTTTTCCACAATCTTCGGCATCTTTATTTCTCTTACTATATTTATTAATATCAACAGATTTCAATGGACTCTCACCACGACTCCCTTCTCGGTAAAATGTAATTCCTTTTAAATGAGGAATATACTTTAAAACTAAATCAGACAATTCTTCCATTGGATAATTCTTTTCTAAATTAATTGTCTTTGAAATACTTTGGTCATTATAAAACTGACATGCTTCTTGAATACGAATATGTTGTTCTGGTGTAATATCCATAGCTCCTTCAAAAATTTTTGTATCTTTAGATAAATTTGTAAATTCAACAAGAAGAGTATCGGCAATGATTTCCTTCTTTTTATCATCACCACTCTGGTATGTTCTTTCATAAACAGGAGAATAGATTGGTTCAATACCTGAAGATACATCAGCTAAAATACTTGTTGTTCCTGTCGGTGCTTGAGTATTCAAACAAACATTACGAATTCCATCTTTCCTAATCTTTTCACGAATCTTTACAGGAAGTGTTTTAATAAAATTACCTTTCAAATACTTTTCTGGTATAAACTTTGGGAAAGAACCTTTTTCAATTGCAAGTTCTGTTGAAGTCCAATAAGAATGATTGCGTAGAATTTCATATACTTTTTCTGTAAATGCAATTCCTTCCTCTGAACTATACTTAACTCCTGATTTAATCATGGCATAATGCAATCCCATTAGACCAAGACCGATTCTTCTATCCGCTGTTTCTACTGAACGAATCTTCTCAACTGCAAATTCATTTATTGAAATAACATCATCAAGAAAACGAATTGCAATTTCAATAACACTTTCAAATCTTTTCCTATCTAATACTCCTTTGTCATTGATAAAATTACTTAAATTAATACTTCCCAAATCACAAGCAGAATAAGGAATTCCGGGAATCTCTCCACATGGATTTGTTGAAACAATATCGGCATAATACCAAGAATTATTCATCTCATTCATTTGTCCAAGATTCATAATCCCTGGTTCACCACATTTGTAAGCATTACTAAAAATCTTTTCCCATAAATCCCTAGCCTTAACAGTCTTTATGATTTTACCTGCCCAAGTCAAATTCCAATCTGAATTATCCTTTACAGCCTGAATGAATTTGTTATCAATCTCGACTGAAATATTTGCATTATTTAACTTTCCTAAATCTAATTTAACGTGTAGAAACTCTTCAATGTCTGGATGATAAATTGATAAGGAAATCATCAAGGCCGCTCTACGACCACCACCTGTCTTAATTGTTCCTGCAACTTGATTAGCACATTCCATAAAGGATATAGAACCTGAACTAAATCCCCCACTAGTCGCAATAGGAGTGCCTTTTGGACGTAATTTAGAGAAGGATACACCTACTCCACCACCTGTACCTGAAATAATCAAAATCTCCTTTAGCATATCACCGATAGCTTCTCTTGAATCTTCCACATCAATGATATTGCAATTCATGCAATATTGTTTTGGTTTCCCTGTATTTGAAAGAATCCTTCCACCGGGGATGAAATCATAATTAACCATTATGTTATAGAACTTGTTAAAATTTTCTTCGAACTTATCTCCTGATTCTGCCATTGCTACTGATTTTGCTACTCTTTTACAAATATCTTCCCAACTATTTTCCCCCGGCTGTTGATATCGCTCTTTAGTTATTTTATCGGATAAAGCCATTCTAATTCCTTTCATCTATTTCAAAATCTTCTAATATTTCTATTATTTTATAAAAAACATGCCATCTTAAACATTGATTGAATTCTTCTTTGGATTTACAACTTATAGGACTCATTAGATAAAGTGCATTTTCTCTTTCTTCTGGTGTTAACTTTTTAAATTC
>JACTVF010000327.1 GCA_019695435.1 Methanoregulaceae archaeon
CCAGGCGGACGGGCAACCCCATGATAACCACCCCGATACCGAAAGAACGCTTGAACGAATGCGCGGCTGAAATCGCCAAGGCGACCATGCCCCTCTACGCCTTGTCGGACGGCAAATTGTCACTAGAAAGGTCAGGCGTGCTTCTTCGTGTTGCCGAGCGGCATTTCATGCTGACCTGCGCTCACGACATTCGGGATCGCTTCATCAAGCACAAGCTGCCTGCGTATCTTGGCCGAATGACCGAAGAGACTTCGCATCTGATCCGACTGACAAACTGCCCGATGGTGCGGGTCGAAACGGACTGCGTGGACTTGGCCGTGATCGAATTGGCAAAGGATGTTGTCGAGCAACTGTTGCCTACGAATCGCTTCATCAGCATCTCTGAAATGGACCTGCGGCCCGTGCCCCTTCCAGGCTGCTACCTCGTTCTGGGCTTTCCCACCGTGGACACGACAATGGATGAGGCAGGGCGAGGCGTCAAGACGCTCGGGTTGTGGTACGTCACCGTGCTGCATCGTGGCGAACTGCACCCCAACACGAAATACGATTCGCGCATTCATATTGTTCTCAACTACGGCAAGGAAGCCATCGGAGAGAACGAGGAGCCTTCCGTCGTCCCGCATCCAGGTGGCTTGAGCGGTTGCGGCATCTGGCGTCTCACAAACGACGAGAATTGGGACAACTGGAAGCCCGAGGACGTGAAGCTGGTGGCGATTCAGCACAGATACGACAAGGATCGGGACTACGTAATGGGATCGTGGGTACATCTCGCCATCCAGATGATCTGGCACCGCTGCGAGGATTTGCGGCCAGCAATGCAAATCGTGCTTCCTCGTAATTGAATTGCCTGAGCAGCGAGACCCGTGGTTCAGCCACTCCTCGCCATCAGCCAAATTCCAATGTGCGTCTTCGGAACCTTGCTCTCGGCCACGACCTTGAATCCAAACCGCTCGTAGAACGGCACGTTGCCGCCGTTCATCGTGTCCAGGCAGCAAGGCAACTTCTCTGCGTCGAAGCGGTCGAGCATGGGCTTCAATAAGGCCGAGCTGTGCCCCTGCCGCTGGAATCGTGGCTCCACGCCAAGCAACTGCAAGTACCAGTGCGGGAGAGGCGTGTGCTTCTTCCTCAGTTCATCGACGTGACCCATATAGTCGAGAAAACGGAAGAAGAATCTCCACCCCACGGAGAAAGGCAGGGAGAATGCGCCGACTTGCACCGTCTTGAAGATCGACGCATGGGCCGACTGCGGCGGGAGCCAGACGGACACTCCCTCCATGTTCGATGACGTGGCCTGGGCCTCGCCATACCGAACACCGTACCGCAGGATGCACGCGAACCCCTTGGGCGATAAGTGTTCCCGTTTGGCAGGATCGGCCAGCAGGTAGCTCAGCAAGGGATCGTCGTGGAACGCCTGTCCAAGCAGAAGGCTCGCTCGGTGAATGTCGGGCATTCCAAGCCGAATCGTCATTGCCGTTGCCCAAACCACTTCTCTTCGGCCAGGACCACGGAAGTCTCGATCTGCCGCTCGGGGATCGACCAATACTTCTTCAACAGGCGGTCCTTTTCCTCGGGCGTGACCAAACGGAAGCCGTGCTTCTCGTAGAAGCGGATCGCCCACGTCGCCGCCGCCCAAGTGCCAATGAGGACGGGCCGCGTGGTTAGCTTTCGCAGTTCTCCTAGCAACTTGCCGCCGATGCCTTGCCCACGATTGGCCGTGCGGACGTAGGCATGGCGGATCAAGGTTACGTCCTGCACGTCTTGAATGCCCATGACGCCGACCAACTCACCGCCCTCTTCCCAACCCCAGAACTGCACGCCGCTGTCGATTTCGTGCCTCAGATGCTCTTTGGGCATGTACGGGTCGTGCCAACGGTCGGCAGGGATTACACCACAGTAGGCTTGAGCCGCGTCGTTGATGATGGCGAAGATGGCGTCGAAGTCGGCGTCGTTACAGGCGCGGATCATGCCTTTCGCTTGCCTTCGGAGCTTGCGCATCCGCCGTATCTCCTCGTTTCGCTTCGCCGTGATTTGCTTAACTTCTGCCGCAATAGCTGGTGTTCGACGCGAGAACACATACTCAGCCTCATCTATCGGATCGCAACGCACAAAGGACAAGTCAAGGTCGCAGTTCAGATGCGGATCGAACCAGTGGAAAGCCTTCTCAACAGGCTTGTCATCGACGAGGACATCTGAACGGACCTGAAAGATCGTCCTGGGATGAACAGCGTTTGACTTGTGCGCCCGCCACAGGTTTTCAATGTACGAAGCATCGTCGGGGTTTGCGAAGTAGACAGCATTGAGACTCTGGTGAAGTTGCAGGGCATTCAATCGGGACACGTCGCATCGCTCTGTTACATCGACAGTGGTGTGGGCCTTGTAATTGCCCGAATACACCGTATCGTCCATGAGCATGAGCAGGGTGTGGGGGTCGAGGGGGAAAATGATCTGGAGACCTGGGGTTTGGAGGCCCAGGACGCCGCGCGAAGTCACGTTCCTGTAGTAGCTATTGCAGAAGACGACAGGGGAATCTCCGAAAAGGAACGGTAGCCCCGAATAATTGCGCAATAGCCGAATGCCAAGATCGGTGATGAGCAGCACGCTATCCACGGCCATCAACAAGAGTTCCGATGCGATTCGCGTCGGATTCTCCTTAACACGGAACTGCCCCTTTTCAATTGCCGCGATCATCTCTTCACGTCTTGCGATGTCGGGCGCATATCTGAGATGATCCTTGAACATCTCAAGGTGCATAGACTCGCTTGCAGATGCGAACCTGCCGACCTCGTACATGGTGCGGAGCCGCTGGACAAGCACGCCTTGCATGAGATTATGCAGACATTCAATATCGAGCCGCGCATCCCAAGGGTTCCACGCAGTATGGATGGCATTCTGTATTGCGCGGCTGTACCTTACTTCAAGTTGGGAAAGGAAGACTTCCGCATCACCGTAGAGACGGTGCTTCGCGCATTGGCCCTTGATCGGAGCATTGAAAATGATTTTGTCGGTCGGCTTGTGGAGCAAGTGTATTCTGGGATCGCCACCATTGAAGTTCTTGAAGTAGAACTGCGGCACGAAATGCTGGTTCACTCGGTCTGACATGGCGTTTTCAACAATCGGGTGACGACGCCCGATTGTACCCGACATCTTGGCACCGAAAAAGAGTCCTTGGCCCGCCTCCTACAATTCCATAGGAGGCCCGCCATGCCCAACAAGTCCCCAACCCTGAACCGTTTTCCCCTCTTCGGCCTTTTCGCCCATCAAGCCGCTCGGCACCTGGGCTACCCCGAAGACGATGCCCGCCTCCTTGGCTACTCCACGGCCCTGCTCTACGCCATCTACAAAGCCAAGGCCCAGGCGAAGAAAGAGAAGGCCGAGAAGGAACCCACAAAGAAGGAACTGCCCAAAGAGATCGCGGCCAAGACCAAGCCGCTTCAA
>JACTVF010000328.1 GCA_019695435.1 Methanoregulaceae archaeon
CCATGAGGCATATACGTTGGCCGTCCGCGATCTGCGGGACATCACGCATACATTTGTCTTTACGGACACGGAACTCTATACCAATTCCACCCGCGATGATGAACAGACCAAAGCATACAAAACGGCGGTGCGGGATGCGGTCACCAGCGTGAAGGCCCACGCGGCGTCCCTGAAGATCCCCGCGCACCTGGTCTATATCGATCCGCCAGCTCTGGAATCCGTAGTGCAGGCCGTAATAAGGATCGTAAAAGAGCATCCCGCTGCAGTGTACTCGTTTGACCTTTCGGCAGGGTCAAAGGATCTTTCCCTTGCCCTGTATGCAGTTTCGCTCTGGCTGGAAGGCGACGCGTATTATGCGTTCTCCGGCCGGAAGGGGAACGCGGCCCTCTCCCTGCTCCCGGTCCCCAAGGCTGCGGCCATGAATATCCATACCAACCAGAACTATAGCAGGATCCTCGCCCTTCTCTACAGGACGCCGGGAAAACAGGAGCGCTCGCCCCGGGTGCTGCCCCGCGCCTACCTGCGCACCCAGCTGGAATCGTTTTACGTGCCGGTCCGGAAGAAGGGTGTAAAAAGCGCGGGAAACCCTGCAGGAAATGCCGATGCAACGATTGGAAAGAAATCGGTAATCCCCTGGCTCAGCCAGGGAACATTCACGAACTTTCTTTCCGCGTTGGAAGCCGGGGATTTGATCCGGCAGGAAACCGGCCCTGATAAGAGTCGGAGAGAGAAGTTCTACCGGATCACACCCAGCGGCGAGCTCGCGCTGCTGCTCTTTGAAACAAAACCGTGAAAACCATGAGTCACATATACTTCAAACTGTTGGATGTACATGTGACAGTTGGATATACATCCAACTAAAATCCGGATCTTCACGCCGGATGTCTGTGCGGAAGGGAGTGGGGGTACCCCCTCAGGGTCATGTGGGGGAGGCGGGTAATTTTTCTGCGAGGAGTCGCGACCCCCCCTTCCCCCCGCCTTCAATGACCTGGAGGTGGGGGGCTTCAATCCCACAAAAACTATGCTCCCCCGCCCCCCATATTTTCCTGATAATGCCCTCTCAACCTATCCCTGTGGTTCTTGTTCACGGCTGGAAGAGCCACCCTGGCATCTGGAACAGGCTCACGCCGCGGCTGATCGAAGAGGACATCCCCTTCTGGAGCTTCGATTACACATCCCTGAACGGCGCGTCCATGGAAGAGATCGCAGGAGCCCTGCGGGATTACATCGCCACGCAGCGGGAGGAGCAGGGATATGCCGGCAGTGTCGATGTGGTGTGCCACTCCATCGGTTCCTGCATCGCCCGCTACCTGCTCGAAGTACTGGATGGCAGCGCCCGGCACGAGCAGGTGCGCCAGCTCATCGCGATCGGCCCGCCCAACAATGGTTCTTCCCTCGCCGAACTCTTCTGCGATCCGGTGATCGGGCCGGGGATTACCGCCAGGCTCTGCGGCACTTTTGTTCCCCGAAACTTCGATCCGGCAACCGACGTCATCCTCCAGGCCTGCCGGCCAGGGAGCACAACAATGGCCGCTCTGCGGGCGGCCGGCATCCGCCCCGATATCAGGTACCAGTTCCTCTGCGCAAAGAACCTCACCCGGACCCCCGCATTCTTCCCCTGTTTTGAGGGAAAGACCTGTGAACTGCAGCCGGACGGGAGCTGGTGCATGACATACGCCGGTGATGGTATCGTGCCGCATGCGGATTCTCTCCTTCCCGGTGCGGTCATTGAGATCCTGCCGGCTGATCCTGCGGCGCTCGAAAAAGACGCCCGGCAGTACTGCCACATACAACTGCCCCGGGCGCCCGAAGTCGTGGAATGGGTCATGGGTTACCTGCGCCGCGGGCCCGTCGATACGGGATGATGGACGAGTGAGAATATTTATGATCCAAAACGCGTTCAGGTGCCCCTCTTTACCTCGTTATACAATGACACGAGAGAGATGCTGATCAGGTTGAGCGTGGTTGCCGCGTACCACAGGTACGCTTCCGGTTGCGTCAGCTGCATGATCCAACCTGACCAGAGCATAAGACAGATAATCGAGAAAGAGAGGAGGGTATCCACCGCGAGAAAGACCATAGGGCGGCGCACGAGCCGTCCGAGCTCGGCAAGCGTGCAGTATTCCAGCCGGGTGGGAATGTGCAGGAGGTCGCTTGCAGCACGGATGGCGTTCATGGCAAGATCAATGGCTGCCCATATTATTACAATCCACCCAAAATCTGCAAGGATGGGATCTGATGGTGTTCCTACCTGAATGGCGGTCAGGCCAAAAAGCCCCTTGAAGATACAGAACGGGATGCCAATCGTCAGCGTGACAAAGAACGGCCGTATGAAGAATTTCTGGATGCGGTCAGCTGACAGTATGCTTGGGCGGGATTCCCCGCGATTTTGTTCCGGGTTCTGTTCTGGGGGCATGAGTGCGGGACGGTGAGATTATTGGTACCCATTTTATGGATGGCGCTGGCGCTCGTCTCTTTTACGACGCATCGGGACGGAGGCCATCCGGTATCCGGTGAGTATTAGGGTGGGTAAGATAAGAAGAATTTTGGTCACCGGTGAATGAGAACCGGTCACGCATACGAATGCCAGTCCAACGTATTCTGATGCACGGTACGTGCGTGGTTTTATCACTCGCAGCGATGAACCCTTGGTTATGTCACCAAGACGCGAACCGGCACCCACCCCCCATGACCACCAGAAGCAAGGTCATGATGCCCGTGAAAACGTCCCTGCCAGCCCGGACAAGAGTCGCCACACCGAACTCCACGACCACCACCCTGAAGCAGGTCCCGCCGTCCATCCCCCTCACCACCCGCAGAAAAAGGCCGTCCTTACCCCCCGGCATAATCCCCATTCCGGGCCGGAGAACAAGTCCTTAAACCAAGATCACGGGACCCACGAGGATCGGCCACGGCCCGGAAAAATTGCAAAGAAAGGCGATCCCGACAGATCCAAAAAAATGAAGCGTTAGTCTGCTTCGGGTGCACTTGCCCCATAAGTGCCGTGATTCCTACCGGGACTGGGCACAGGGTAAATGGATTGTTGCCTTCAGCCGATTATTGCGTGCGGCAGAGTGCCTTGTAGATTCACGATGGGTTAAGCGTGGACTAAAAAGGGAAAAACTTTCCTGTACCATGCTGCACAGAGCGCTGCCCCGAGTGCGATTATAACGAGTATGGTTTCCACCGGTGCTGTGGGTGTTGTGGTGGCTGCGGTAACCGGCATGGTATCTGCGGTCGTTTCTGGCATGGCGGAAACCGGACTTTGCGTCAGCGTCGGTATTGTCGTGGGCGGGACGATCGGTCTTATCGGCCGGGTATCAAGTGCCTCGATCGATATCGAACCTCTGGTCACCTGAAGCTGGGTTCTCGACCCGGACGGAATACGAGCGCAGGGCGGTATTCATGGACGTCCCGAATGCTACGACCGCCT
>JACTVF010000329.1 GCA_019695435.1 Methanoregulaceae archaeon
CCATCAAAATGGGAAAATCCCATTTTAAATAAAATTCTCCTTTTTTCATATAATCGCAGGAAAAAATTATCATCTCAACTAAGTAACAATTTTCAATGACGCAGGAAATAAAATCAACAGATCAAGTAAAACAATTATCTAAAGAAATACTTGATGATTTAGAAATTAATCAGTTACCAATTTCACAAGTCTTAATGAAAACGTTAAGGTTAGCGCGTTTACAATATGATACAGAAGCGCAAAATTGGATAAATTTTGAAATAAACGGGTACCCCAACAATTTTAACCCAGACACATTAGGTAATTACAAAAAATATTATCATTTGTCTTATTATTTAATAAATAAAGAAGACGGTAAAAAATTGGTTTTTTCGCTTCCCTTACTTGAAGCTTTTATTAAAGATATGTCACTAAATAGTTTTGAATCTGTGGATGGTTTTATATGGGCAGTCAATATTCGTCATGATCTAATCCAACAATATGAATTGCAAAAATTGTCCATTCATTCATATGTGACGGAGGTTTTTTTATCACATTCCATAGGTGAGATTGTGGAAAATATCTTTCAAGATGCAAGAATCGAAACAGATCTGTTTATTCAAGAGAATTGTTCAAAGGACACAAAAGAAAAATTACTTTCAATAAATGAAAGATTAAAAGAAAATCATCCAGAGGCATATGCTCAAGCATTACTCTCGTGTCGTCGAATCTTACTGTCTATTTCAGATTCAATTTTTCCCGCTCAGGCAGATCCTTATATTGATAGAAAGGGAAATGAACATAATGTAAACGAAGATAATTACAAGAATAGGATTGTTGCTTTTATTGACAAAAATATTACCAGTAACTCAAATTTACTTTTAATCGATTCAAATATTGAACATTTAGCAAAACGATTGGATGCTATTAATGAAGAATCAAATAAAGGACTTCATAAGTCTATTACTAAAGAAGAGGCACATCTGACAATTATTCAAATGTATTTACTAATTGCAGAAATAGCAAGAATAAAACGAAAATAGATTTGCTCATATGAAAAATAGACTTATAATTGAAGGTTATTTAATTTTTATAATTTATTCACAGTCAACAGAGTATTATTTACTATTGGGATAGAAATACCCCCCTACCCCCCCTCAAGTCGAACTACCGCCACAGGCAGTTCTTTGTTGCGGGGGAGTCCGTCATCTATGAAAGAACCGTGATAAATTTTAAGGTAATTTCCTCATATCTTCAATGATAATAACGACATAACCAGAGACTAATCCTGTTGTTATTCCGAGACCAATATCTGGAACATGACTAGGATAAAAGATAACTAACACCATTACTAAAACGAAAACGGCAACAAATAATCCTATGATTTTCTTTACCCATGCCCAAATTGACATAGGTTTTTCCTTAGCAAATTAATATATAAAAAATATGTCGTCACACAAACATTATAACTAAACACCATTTTCACTCAAAATCTCTATGAGATGAAAATGATGTAAAACATTCATTGAATCGTTCAATACTACCGCTAAAGAAACCCGCCTTTAGTAAGTTCCACTCGTTTCCAAATTTTTTCCCTTCTTCAACAAAATTTCTTATAGGATTAAAATCTGTCTTGAGAGGTTTCCCCCATGAATCTCTCCTACCTTTAACCCAATCAATTGCCGCTATTTCCCGTATGTACGGGGATATCTGATAAATATTAAAATCAGGGCGTTCAAAATTGAAGTCGATATAAATCATAGCGTATAAAAATTTTAGTTTTTGAAGGTCTTCAAGATATTTCCATCTATTTGGAATATAATTAGAAATTTGGTGGAAAACATGATTATAGACATGTTCCCAAACTGGAATTTCTTCTTTTGAGCCATCCCATTCAAAAATATATTTATGACGATCTTGAGGTGTTACATTAAAAATAGATAATTCATGAATGAGAAGTTTTTTAGTAATTTCACCGGTTTCTCTATCCTTTTCAAGTATTCTAGGTTTATAACTCACTGAAGCAAGAATATTGTAATGACCTAAATTTAGGGCAACAACTCCGGTAACAGTATTAAGGAGATAAAGAGGATACGCCTCTAAATTTTTAAGATCAATTCGACCCTGAAAACAATCATGATGGTAACTAAGGTTTTCCATGCATGAAAGAATTAATTTTTCATCTTTCTCGTCAGCAAAATTTGCTATCGTAGAACAGATATGACATAAAGGATTGATTATATCCTCGTATTCTTGGAGTCGTTTTATTATAAATTCATCGTCGATATTAATACCTCGTGAGACTAAAGTGGAAGTATTTATTTCGAATGCATCCGATGAAATTTTTGAAAAAGCAGCTAATCTCGCTTCATTAACTAATTCAAATAATTTGACCGAATCTTTCTCTGAAATATATTTTTTTGCATTTTCGATTAATGAAGGGATTAAAACTTCATTTTTTTTAAAGGATCTAATTAAACGATAGAATTCAGATTCAGTTAGAGAGATTGAAGGTTGTTGAACGCCAATTCCATCTGCAATTATCTTTATTAGCACTTCAAATTGTTTATTAAAACTATCATCATCAGAACAATCAATCGCTTGAAGGCGTATATAGTTCAACGGTGAGGGTAAATCTCCAGGTCTAAGACCTCCAAAACAAATAGGCCCAATCTTCCTATCGAGTATTGTAGCCGCACCTGCTTCAAAATTTATCCATGGTCGGATTGTAGATTCGGGATTACATAGAATTATCATAAGATCGCATTGTTTTATTCCATTCTTTATGCCGTCAAACCAATCTTGAGAGAATTGAATACTGGATGGGTCATTAGCGACAAATACTTTTAAATTATTAGGAAATATTTTTTCGAGATATTCTTTTAATTTATCTGCTATATCTTTATGTTCCTCTATCCGGGAAATAAAAAGTGTGTAATTGTTTGATGATTTATTGATTGAAGTATTCAATTTGGTTCTGTTTGAATCACTACTGTTTTTATTTTCAATTTTTTCCAAAGAGTTCACTTTTTTTTCGATGAAAAGAATACAATCTTCTAAAACAACTATAGATGATTTTAAAAAATCCCCGCTAAAATTTGCAGAAAATTTGGAGATTCCTATTCCACTCAATCTTTTATAATTGTCATTAAAAATTTTTAGATATTCATTTCTCTTACCGAGGAAATTTTCGAGTATTGCAACAGTTTCGACATACCATTCTTTTACGGGAGTATCGTCGATTCCAAACCATGAATCGGTAGATCTAATCTTTCCATTTACATTTATTTCGATATATTCTCTAAATTTTTCATCAAGTGGTTGAGAAAAATCTTCTCCATGTCGTTCTACTAATAACTCATGGGCTATTTTTTTTTGATGATTAATCGTAGATAAAGCATCTTTCCAATATCGAGAATCCTTTTTCATGCAATATCAATATCTCGCTA
>JACTVF010000330.1 GCA_019695435.1 Methanoregulaceae archaeon
CAGCTGCCGCGCCCACACCCGAGCTATTATAAGCGACGGCTGGCGTACCTACGGCCCCGGCCACTGCAGCTGCATTCACAAAGCTGACGCCGTTAGTCAAAAAGGTTTGATAGGAATACGCCTGCCCACCGGACATGAAGGAGCCGACCGCCGCGATTACCGGCGGGTTGGCATCGTCAAAGTACGGATAGAAGTCGTAGGTGGTCGTGGCGCTCAGGCCGGTGACAGCTTGCGAGCCTTGGAGTAACGACATCTCTAGCGTGTCGCCGCTGGCGGGACTTGGAATACCGGCCCGTGAGAGTGTCAGGTAACCAGTCAGCGTACCCGTCTCTACGTGCGATGGATAATCAGGCAGCGAGACAAGCGCAGTGAAGCTGCTCCCGCTGGCGCTTTGAACAATGAGGAAGGCTCCGCTCAATTGCGTGGCGTGCAGTAGCGTACCCAGCTGAGCCACTTGATTGGCCACTAGTGTGTTGGTGCAAGTGACCGTCACCACACCGCTTGAGATGGCGATGTTCGTTACGGTATCAATCTCGCCCCACTCCCATGTGATACTGCTGGCGTTGGATGTATAGGCAAGTGCGCCCACCCACACGTTCCCTACTGAGCCCTTACCCGTGCGGTAGATGCCCGTCTCGGCATCGACCGCACCCGGCCCGATGCCCTGCAGCACGACCGGCACGGGGTCGATGCTGGCCAGCGATTGCACACCGCCGTTCAGCAGGTTAACCGAGGGTAGCTTGATGAACACAATCCGGTCCCACATGCTCGGGTCATAGGTATACGTGACGCTCGCGTTCACGAACGAGGCCACGTCATCGCCCGCCGGGTGTGCCGCCGCTATCGAGCCGAGCTGACCGCGCGACAGGCCGGTGAACTGGTAGGCATTGGCTGCCAAGAGAACTGCGTTGGTGTAGGTCACGAATTCGACGGTGCCGGTTGAGTCGGCAATGGCCAGCAGAGTCGCATTCGACTCCGCCTTCGTCGCGGAACTGGTGGTTGGTACTTGCGTCCCGTTGTTGAACACGACCGTCATGCTCGTATCCGACGCGCCGATGGGGGCGGAGAGTGTACCCGTGACCCCCGGTGACCGGACGCTGGCGATTTGGGCATAGTCGCCCTGTACCGCCGCCACGCCGGAGTCAGCCGAATCATAGCTCTCCGGCATCAGCGATGGGTTGGCGTAAGCCGTGAACTGACCCAAGGACTGCGATGCCGTGAGAATGGTAAGCCCGCCGGGCAGGTTTGCAAAGTTGAGGAAGGTGGCGTTCGTTAGCTGGTTGAACCAGACTTGGTCACCCGGAGTAAAGTCATTGTTGCACGTCACGGTAAGGATGTCGTCCGTGATATTGACGTGCGTTACGTCCGCGTCGTCCCCGGCGCTGATGTATACCTGACAACCGCCCCACTGTGAAGATACCTCGCCCTCGCACCACATCTTGAGCTGGTTCCCTCGGTAGCTGTTGGCGCGGTCGGGCACCTCGATAATCAGCACGTCCGTGTTCCCGCCATCCTGCGACATCTCCGTGGCCTGATACCCCACAGCAATCTCGCTGGCGAAGAACGCGGGCGACATGGTGCCGAACTGGAATTCCTCTGCCTCGATGGACAGGCCCTTCTTCTTATCGTCGACGGTCTTCTTGATGCGAACCGGGAAGTTGACGAGACCCAGCCGCGTCACCGTAATCTCCACAATGTCGCCGGGCTCAAGGAAGGACCACGTGCTCTTAAGCGTGAAGCTGAATTCACGGCGGATGTAGATGGACCGCCTCGCCCGCATGTTGGCGGCGTAGTAGGCCGCCGGGTAGGTCGTGATAAAGTGCCAGCCCTGCGGGTCCTCGATGCGCAGCCCGTACTTGTTGCAGGCGTTGTCGTCGGTCACCTGCACGATGGCTTGGTTGTACGCATTCTGGCGGTCTGCAAACTCGACTTGTATGCGGGTCTTGACGTCCTGCCACGCCTTGCGCTTCATCGTGACTGGGTCTTTGCCCTTCTTGTCTACCAAGAAGTCGGAATCGGTCAGTGCCGCGACCGGCTGCGTGTTGGGCGTATAGATTGCGCCGTTCGCTGCTGCTGCCGTATCAGACAGCGGAACAATCTTGAACAAGCCTTCCGATAGGAAGGCCGCTGCCATACCTGCCTCCAGCCACTGCCCGATGTGCTCGGCTGCTGTGGACTGGGAATCGAGGTAGGCGCTGATGAAGAAGTTGTTGGCTGCCCAGCACGCAGCGGCGTTGCCCCAGTTGCCGAGACTGGTCTGCGGGAACCCGATACCGAACACCGGGTCGCAGAGAACAGCGAAGATGGCCGACGCGGGGTTGCAGTCCACAATACCGCCGCCGACAGAATATGGTCCTTGCAGTTCGAACGTCCAGTTGGGCATCTCCGCGTCGGACCCGAGCGGTACCTGCTGCGAAGCCATGAGCGCCGTGCCCGCGTAGCCCAGCAAGGCCTCTGGGTGCTTGGTCTCCAAGTAGGGCCAAGGGTCCTGTCCGCCTGCGCCCGCTGTGCCGTTCAGCAAGTCGACGTTGGCGATGGTCTGCTGCGCGGTCGACTTCTTACCCGAAGACTGCAGGCTGGCGTCGTAGACTTGATAGGAGATAATGACGTCCTCGTTCGCATCCGCCGGGGCAAATTGGTAGCGCCCAGCGTATGTGCCCGTGGTGATGACGTTATAGGTACCCGATACCGAAGGCGTCCCGCTCACTTTGCTCAGCGCCGCGCCGGGGATACGGTCGGTCGTGTTGCCCCATACCACGCCAAGGTCGGCTTGGTAATACTGCGGCGAGTTCTGAACCTGAATCTCGTATGGTCCGCTGTTCGGAATGCTCGTCGACTCAACGGTGTTGAGGTAGAGCAGCGAGTAGCTGTAGGCGATTACCATCTCCGCCCCGGCGTCAGCCGTGTTGAAGTAATAGGTCGCGTTCTCCGTGTCCAAGAAGTAGCTGCCCGGCGGTGGCGGGTTGGTGTTCGACTGCGTCAGCGGCGTAGGCATCGTGCCCGTGGATACTGAGTCGCTGGCCGTTCCGTTGCTACCAGCCTCGGTCACGCCGGACCCGTTGTTGACGGTGAAGGTCAGAACCGCGCCCGTATCCGGGTCGGTTGTGAAGGCTGTAACAGTCTGAGCGCCGTCGTTCCCGGCGTTCTGCATGTTGAAGATGGTCAGCACATCGCCAATCTGCAAGGCGCTCGGTGTCCCAAGGTTGACCACACTGTAGACAAGCGTTGGACTGGCCGACGCGTCAACGGCGGTGCACGTGAACGTGATAACGTCAGAGCCGTAGCCACCCTGCGCGAACGTGAATGGCGTGGTCTTGCCCACACCTTGGTCAAGCTGGAAAGTGTTGGCGTTCGTTGCCGTGTAAGAAGGAGCGCCGCCCGTGACAACGTACGTCTCGCTGGTCGATAGTACCTTGGCTGAGCCGCG
>JACTVF010000331.1 GCA_019695435.1 Methanoregulaceae archaeon
AACGGCTTGGCGTGCCGTCCGGGGAGATTGGCTTCATCCAGGATTATGATTCGGATGCTGCGAAACTTTCATTATTCCGTGACGTGCGGGCGGGCAAGGTCCGCGTCCTTTTTGGCAGCACGCAGAAAATGGGTTCTGGCACGAACGTCCAAGAGCGGTTGATCGCCTTGCATCATCTCGACGCGCCGTGGCGGCCTGCTGACGTGGAGCAGCGTGAGGGGCGCATTCTCCGGCAGGGGAACAAGAATCCAGTCGTTCAGATTTACCGTTACGTTTCAGAGGGTTCATTTGACGCCTATATGTGGCAGACGTTGGAAACGAAGGCGAAGTTCATTGCTCAAGTGATGAGCGGCGACATGACAATCCGCCGCCTCGAAGACTTGGATTCGGCAGCGTTGACCTACGCCGAAGTGAAGGCCATCGCGTCCGGAAACCCGCTCGTGATCGAAAAGGCCCAGGTGGACGCCGAGTTGATTCGGGTCACAAGGCTTCGTTCCGCACATGCCGAGGAGCAGTATCGCATCCGAACAAATCTCCGCCGTTCGCACGAGGACGCCGAGACATTCACCGCGCGGCTCGCCAATCTCCGCCAGGACATCACGGCCCGTCAGGACACTACCGGCGACAAATTCATTATCGAACTCGACGGTCAGACACTCGATAACCGGGGTATCGCAGGCGAATTGATTCTGCGACGGGCTGAAAAGCTAAAAAACCGTTTCGGCGATGACGTTCGCATCGGACGCTTCGCCGGGTTCGATTTGTTCCTGCGTCCCGGCTTCAACAACACCGTCGAGGTTGTGCTGCGCGGCCAGAACAGTTACGGCGCGCGTGTCACGGACACGGCGCTGGGCACAATCCGCTCATTGGAAGCCACAGTGCAGGGTTTTGAGGAACGCGCTACCAAATTGGAAACTGATATTTCGGACGCCCAGAAACGGGCAAAGGAACTGGAAGGTAAGGTTGGCGCGCACTTTGAGCACGAGGAGAGGTTTCAACACTTGAGCCGCCGTCAGGACGAAATCGAAGAGAAGCTCGACCTCACCAAGAATCAAGCCCCCAGCCAGGCCGAAGTCGAGTCGCCCGATACCAACGGCCAGAATAATTCCGAGAGTCAAACCCAAACCCATTCACCCCGGCAAGCACGCCGGACAACCGTCCACGTATGAATACAACCGCCCAACAAACCGAATTTCTCAGTTGGAAAATTATCCCCGCCCGCCTCACGGCGACCCAAACCGCGTGGTTTCTTGGGTTCAAACCGGAAGAGATCACCCTGTTGGTCGCTGCAGGCCTGTTGAAACCCCTTGGCCACCCGCCGCGCAACAGCACGAAATTCTTCGCCGCGGAGACGTTGGAGCAGCTTCGGCGCGACGAGAAGTGGCTTGCCCGTGCCAGCGAAGCGATTTGCAATTACTGGCGGGAAAGCAACGCCCGCAAACAGAAGACGCGCGGGATTACGGGAGGACGCAATCCATTTGACAAACGGATTTCCTCAGCAACTTCGTCTCGGGGCGTGGAACAAAAATAGCAGCCGCAATCAGCTAATGCGGCCTTCCAATGTTCGGCTTTTTGGCGGATGATCCACGCTTTCTGGCGGTACAATCCGATGGGTAAACGCATTGCGCCATTTGTCATCGTCCGAAAAGTGCATGGCGCGGCAATGTTTGTCGGCGGGATCAGATACTACAGAAACTTCTTTCGCTGTGCCTTCCTTGACGACGCGGGCACAAAGTTGCCCCATGTAAGGTCGCCCCTTGATGTGATCACATTCCCCGTATTCGACCCCACAAATGCTGCATTCTGACCTGTGCACCACCCAACCAGTGCTGAAGAAAGCTGGTTTGGGAAACAAAAGGCTTTCGAGCGCATCGAGGCGCTCAATATAATTAGTGAGATGTGCCGCCACCTGATGGGACTTCATCGCGTTTGCAGCAGCAGATTCCGCGTTAATCAGATGGTCCCAAGCCTGATCAACTTTGTCGTCCTTTAACGCCAGATAAAAACGAAACTCCTCCATCAGCGATGCCGCCATATATTCAAATGCAAGAAACGCATTCGCCGCATCTTCTTGTGAATTCTTGATAGCTCTTTCTTTGTTCTCCCGGCATTCATTCAGAAGGGGTCGGAGTAATGCGAGGCTTTGCTCTTGGAATTCTCTGCCTCGGACAAAAATGTCATAGCGTTCTACGCTTTCAACCACATCATCAAAGTGGTTACGGAATTCTTCAATCATGTTTTTCATCGCGAAAAACTTTCCCTGCGATTTCCGTGATTTCCTTTAACCCTTCCGGACCTCCTTCGTAGTGAATTTTTTTACTCCCTTTGCCGTTTTTATTCTGAACAATCACATCAAGTTCCACTTTCTTTCTGCCCGTGATACCCTTAAAAAAATCCGTTGCGTAATTAGATATGACGTTGAGGGCGATAGAAAGGAGATGAGGGTTACCTGTGAGAATCAGGCCACCAACAAACAGTGTTGGCAAAATAAGGGAGAATTCATTTTCTTGGATCGTCGGGATCTTCTGCCCGTCCTTTTCGATCCGCGTTTCGTTTATCCTGTTTTGTCGGAAAAGACTGCGGACTGTCTGTACGGAACTTTCATGGAGAAGGTCGCTGGCCCCGTTTGCATCGACAAAATTTCTTGGAAGCAGGGCGAGCCCCGTTGGTTCGTTAATACCTAACGCTCTCGCTCTTTCTGAAACGTCACAATACTCAGTTACAGCAAACGACATAACGCAATGTCAATTAAAGGCATGTGGCACAAAATCAAACGAAGAATGCGACACCTTTAGCCTCGAACGCAGACGCTAGGGTCTCCGATTGAATTAGTCAAGCCGAAGGCAAGCAATTCGGTTTGGTGTGAAAGCGCCCGCATGCAGAAGGCTCGCAGGCGGGCGTGATGCAAAGTGGGACATTTAATCAGCCGCCGAAATCGAGCGACCATTTTTTCCTGGTTTCGGCAAGGGCGGGAGCAACGGAATAATGCGGCTTTCCACGTTTTGCTTTTCGTAGCTTTCCAACGACGGCAGTTTGACTTGCGCCCTGCGTGCGTAGGCTCGATGCACTGCCTTGCTGTTGTGGCCGAGTGCCTCTTGGGCGAACCGTTCCGGGTAGCCGCATTGCTTGGCACGCTCCGCCCAAGCGTAGCGATAGGAATGAAGCGAAACACCTTTGATGCCGAGTCCCCCGCAGCGTTGTTTGAATTCCGTGGCACGGTCACCGCAGCGGACGGTTTGGAGATGGGGAAACAACGGGCCTTCTGCCGGCAGGCGACGCAGAATGGCTTCGATGTCAGGGCCAAAATGAATCATCGCGAGACTGCCGGTCTTCTGGCGGGTGTAGGCGATGGTTTGATTGGGCCAATCAATGTCCTCCGCCTTGAGATTGGCAATGTCGGTCTGCGACCCGCCAAGATGCCAGC
>JACTVF010000332.1 GCA_019695435.1 Methanoregulaceae archaeon
TAATTTCAACCATCTTTTCCTATCCTAAAGTTCATCCGTTTGTATAGGATAGAGTATAAAGCGGATTAATTTAGGGGTATGGCGTAATTGGCGAGCCGCAGATGACTTAAAATCATCTACATTAGAAACGCTACGGGTTCGAATCCCGTTACCCCTACCAATGGGTCGGTAGCTCAATTATGGTAGAGCAACGCCCTTTTAAGGCGTAGGTTATAGGTTCGATACCTATCCGACCCACCATTTTAAATTATTAGGAGTTAAAATGCTTAATGTTCAGAAATTTCTAAAAGATGGTGGAACACTTGATGCTCTATCAAAAGAACCTTATAATCTAAAGATAAGAGATTATCCTGAAGAGGGTCTTGTTGTTCTTAATTATAACCAAATTGATTCTCCTAAAACAGACCCTATCATTATGGAATGTCGTGGTTTAATTCTTAATCGTGATACTTATGAAGTTGTAGCAAGGTCTTTTGACCGTTTCTTTAATTATGGTGAAGGTACATCTAATTATTTAAAATCAATTAATGATGCTATTGTTTTCGATAAAATAGATGGTAGTTTAATTACTTGTTATCATCATAATGGTAAATGGAATGTAGCAACTCGTAGTATGGCTTTTGCTGAAGGTGAGAATGGTTTTGGTAGGTCTTATCGTTCTGTATTCGATAAAGCTTTTGATATTAATAAATTAACTGATGATATGACCGATTATACTTTTGTATTTGAATTAGTATCACCTGAAACAAGGGTGGTAACTCCTTATTCAGATTATAAGGTTTATCTTCTTACCATTAGAGATAAAAGAACAGGTCTGGAATTAGATTATGGTAATGTTTTACATGCTTCAAAACTTCTTGGTGTTGATATGCCTAATACATATAATCTTAATTCTTTTGAGGAAGTTATCGAAAACGCAAGTAAGCTTCCAGCACTTGAAGAAGGTTATGTTTGTAAATGGGCTGATGGTTTCCGTTTAAAGATAAAAAATCCTTCTTATCTTGCAATTGCTCACCTTAGAGAAAATGGTGTACTTTCTGAAAGTAGAGTAATAAAATTGGTAATGGAAAATGACCATGAGGAATATCTTTCTTATTTCGGTGAAGATAGACCTTTGTTTCAGCCTTATATTGATGCACATAAAGTAATGCTTGACAAAATCAATGAAGTGTGGTATAAGTATAAAGACATTGAAAGTCAGAAAGATTTTGCTCTTGCAGTTAATGAACATGGTTATATGTCAAGTGTTTTATTTAAAAAGAGAAAGATGATGGATAAATCAATATCTGATATAATTTCGGATATGTCGGAAAATATGCAAGAAAGACTTTTAAAATGTTTCGTAAGGAGATAATAAATGTCTACTAAATTAAGAATAGAAAATACTAAAGCAAATAAAATAGATTTTAATCAACTTGTTGATGATGCAAATAAAATAGATTTTAATCAACTTGTTGATGATGCTACAAGATATGCACATTCTGAATTACTTAAAGAAGGTGGTAAAGGTTTAAGAAGTGCCATATTTCTTTATATGTCTACAGCAATTAATTATTCAAAAAAGGAAGGATATAAAAATGGCTAAGAAAGATGTAGCAGTTGTTGAAAGCAAAAACGCAAAAAATGCAAAGAAGAAAGCTGTAATCCAAAATCCAAATCCTAAGTGTTGTGGTGAATCTACAATTCTTGCGAGAGTTTATAGTGAGACAGGTCGTATAGAAGGTATGAGATTTTATTGTACGAAGTGTCAAAAAACTCAGACTAAATAAAGGAGAGAAAGCAATGTGGACAGAAGGTACGGTAAAATTTATTTCTGTTGTTCCATTTGTTACAGGAATTTTGTTAGTAACTATGGCTTTTCTTATGGATACCAAAAAATTTATAAGCACTTTGGTTTTTAAAGTAGTACCTATGATATTGGGGATAAGTTATTTGTTTATTGGAGCTAAACTGTTAGGAATGATATAAGGAGAAAATTATGAAAAACGAAGAACTAGAAGCACTTGGAATTTTGTTAACTGCTATTTTTGGAAAATCGTCAATAATTAAAGCTATTGATGTAGATTTTTCTGAACCTGATTTTGACATTCCTGTACCTGAAAAGGAAGTTCGTTATAGGACATTGAATATCATCAAAGAAAAAGTTGTTGCTACTTTGTATGATGGTACTCTACTTCGTGGAAGGGTAAATGCAGGTAAGGTTACAGTTGCTACACTTCCTTTGAATGATGAATTGACAGAATTTGCAATAGGATTTTCTTTCTGTTCACCGAGAGATAATTTTGACCGTAAGTTTGGTCAGGAAGAAGCATTAAAAGATTTGCAAGAAGTTGGAGATACCTTTAAGAGAGATAGAAATACTCCTGTAAATGAATGTCTAAAATATGTTATTTTGAAGACAGCAAAGGAAATTGGTATCAGTTGGATGAAAAAGGTTAATGTTGAAGATATTTTTTAAGAGGTGAATATGGAAAGTCAAGTGATTGGTTGCAATAATAAATCTTGTAAAAATTGTATAAAGGATGAATTTAAGTATTACTATTGCAACCAACATTTTATAGACCATGATTCAAACGGAGCATGTTTGTCTTATGAATATAAAGGGGATGAACAAGAATTCCCTTTGCCGAAAGTAAAACTTTGATAAGGAGAATAAAATGAAAACTTTTATTATAACAATATTGACTATATTTTTGATGGGTGGTTGTGTAGCAAGATGTAGTCAAGGTGTGAATCCTCATTATTCTGATGGTGTTCGGGCAGGAACTGTTACTAAACTTTCAAATAAAGGATTGATTTGGAAGAGTTGGGAAGGAGAACTTTTAGTTGGTGGAATGAGAGAATCTTCCGATGGAAAATCTATGGTTCCTAATATTATGGAATTTAATGTATCAGACCCAAGTATTATTGAAAAACTTCAATCAGCTATAGATTCTGGACAAAAAGTTGTTTTGACTTATAATCAATGGTTTATTAGTCCTATTTGGATTGAAAATGACCATGTTATTGTAAGTATAAAATAAATTATGTGAGGTGTAATTATGGGATGCAAGCTTTATATTCCAATTGGAAACATTAAGCATGGTGATGTTGTTCCCGGTCGAGTAGGCAGATATTGTGAAGTATGTCAAGTTATGCATGGTTATCTTTTTGAATGTAAACATTATACTTCTGAAACTATAAAACAAATTCGTAAATTGGATAGACAGAAAAAATCTCAAGGAGTAAGTATAGCTATTGCTATTATTTTCTTTATTTTATTGATGCTAAAATATAAATGATATGTTAAGAATACTATTCATAATTGGTGGTTGGTATGTACTTGGTATTATTTCCACTATAGTTTGGTCTTTATTAGATAGTGGAAGTGTTGAAAAATACAAGAA
>JACTVF010000333.1 GCA_019695435.1 Methanoregulaceae archaeon
CTATTTAGGGATGTTGTCAAATGATTTCGGGATACTACAGTTGCCCGCCCGTTCGGAAAACCGGCAGGCCTTGTTGCGTCCCTTTCCCTTGCTGTAACCCCTATTCTTGTCGCGGTCTCCCGCAGGTCCCGGGATGGAAAAACACTTGCAGGCGAACTTTCTTCAGCGATGCACCGGGTCGGGGCGCTCGGGGTCACGTACCCGGATAATTACTGCGACACGCTCATCGCGAAGTACGAAAAGGATGGTGTCCCCTACCCGCACATCCTTTCGATTCTCGGCGAACCCCGGATCCGGGGCCATTTTTTTTATGCACAGGCCCTGCGACGCACCGGTCCGTTCCTTGATTATGGGTGCGGGACCGGCGACAACATCAGACAGCTCCTCCGCGATGGGTTCCCGCGGGAGCAGATCACCGGCTTTGATCTTACGTGGGAGAGCCTCAACCTCGGATTTGACCTGTACCGGGACTGGGACGCGATCCAAGATCTCTTCGTAGTGAACGGCACATTCCCGTTTGGTAAGGGGATGTTTGATACGATCTATTCCGGCTCCGTGATCCACGTGATATCGGAAGGGGCCGAACTTGAAAAATACCTGAAAAATGCGGGGAACGCCCTCAGGCCCGGCGGGGTTTTCTTTGGCTCCACGCTCGGGATCAAGGATGGCGAGTCCTGCGAACCGGACGAGCTGGGGCCTCCGCGGGTGATGCCCCTGGAGGAGATCTGCCGGTACCTGGAGGCTGCCGGGTTTACCAGGCCGGTACTGGTTGCAAGGCCTCACGAGGCACATCGTCCGGGCGATACAAAGTGCGTGTTTGAGTTGTATACAAAAAAGCCCCTTGAAAAATGAGAAGCCGGGTTAGTAGTTCTCTGCTACCCGTTCGAAGTACGCTTTCGGGTGTCCGCAGACCGGGCATTTCGCCAGGGCAGACCTTCCTTCGTGGATGAACCCGCAGTTCCGGCAGTACCATTTCACGGGTGTTTCCGCTTTGAAAACGGTACCGTTCTCCAAATTTTCGAGCAGTTTTCCGTACCGCTGCTGGTGGTGGGCCTCCACCGTTGCCACCATCTTGAAGAGTTCCGCGATATCCCCGAATCCTTCCTTATCTGCGGTGGCGGCAAATTTCGGGTAGAGCGTGCCCCACTCCATCTCCTCGCCCGCCTCCGCAGCGGCGAGGTTCTCTTTCGTGGTCCCGATCATACCTGCGGGATAGGACGCCCTGATCTCCGCATCGCCGCCTTTGAGCAGTTTGAAAAAGAGTTTCCCGTGCTCCTTCTCCTCATCGGCAGTCTGCAAAAAGATCGCCGCAATCTGTTCGTATCCTTCCTTGCGTGCTGCGCTTGCAAAAAACGTGTACCGGTTCCGTGCCTGTGACTCGCCGGCAAATGCCGCAAGTACATTCTTCTCTGTCTTACTGCCTCTGAATTTCATGAACTATGTACCTCTTTTGATCCAATCTACCGGCATACCATATACGTTCTGCGGGACCATGTGCCGTTCATATCCGTGGGAGATGCTGATCCCCTGCAGGAAAAAACTGGGAAATATCCTTCAGTCAGGAGCCCTATACCTTCACAAGAGAAAACACTCCGGTCTCTTAAGACAGGAGCCACGCCACCCATGAAGATCCTCGCCATCCACGGAAGCCCCCGGACGATCCGGAGTACCACCCGCAGACTTGCCGGCTTTGTTCTTGAGGGGGCAGCAGACGCCGGTGCAGAAACCGAAATGATCGATCTTGCCGATTACCGGATCATCCCCTGCACCGCGTGTGAGGCATGCAGCTTAAACGGCATCTGCATCAACGATGACGATCTTCCGGCCCTTGTGGCCCGGATGAAAGAGGCAGATGCAATCGTCTTTGGATCGCCGGTGTACATCGACAACATCTCCGGCCAGATGAAGGTGTTCTTCGACCGGCTCACAGACGCGATCCATTACCAGCAGCTGGCCGGGAAGGTTGGCTGTTCCGTTGCGACCACGGCCGAATCCGGTGGCGACGATGTGGTCGCGTACCTTAACCACGTGCTCAACTACCTTGGGATCATTTCGGTGGGTGGCCTCAGTATCGCCACCGGGGAAAACGCAGAGGCCGTGGACGCTGCGGAACCTGCCGCCCTGGCGCTTGGGAAAAAACTCGCGGACGCGGTCAGGGAGGGGTACTCCGATCCGGGGCAGGAAGCGATCCTCACGGATAACCGGGCATATTTCAAAACCATTGTTGAAGAGAGCCGTGATCTTCGCACCGATGAGTATGAGCGGTGGGTGCGGATGGGATGGATCCGGTGAGCCGGTTTTTTTTGAAGTGCGACGTAGGATCCTGCCTTACCCCACCGGCTTTACAAACCGGAACCCCCCGGGTGGCACCGTCATATCGAAGCGGACCCCTTTCCCCGGTTTACCGTTCTCGGTGATCGTGATGCCGGTGATCGCGAGGATCTCCCGGGAGAGGAAGAGCCCAAGACCGGTATTCCTTCCGAATCCCTTCCGGAAGAGGTACTGTTTATCCTCTTCAGAGATCCCTATCCCATTATCGCGGTAAGTGATGACAAGCCCCGCCTCTGACTTGCAGGAAGAAAATTCCATCGTTGTCACCCGCTCGCCATGGCGGAGGGAGTTCTCCATGAGGTTAAAAAAGACTTTCACGATCAACGGATCGGCAAAGATCTCAACGCCAATGATCGTGACGCTCAGATCAATTCCCGGAAGATTGAGCTGCGCCGCTGCTTCATGGATGACCGCTGCCGGATCCTGCCATTTCGGTGCATTGACCCCGATATCCTGGTAGAATTTCGTAAACTCGATCTGCCGCTGGATCGCCTCTGCTGCCCGGTCCTCTTTCTCGATAAACGCCTCGTGTTTCGTGCCTTTGAGGTCCTCCCGCGAGAGTTCGAGAAACATCCGCAGCCCCGCGATCTGGTTCAGGATATCGTGGCGAGTGATGGAGGAGAGCATGTTCAGTTTGTTCAGGGCATTTTTGAGTGCCTCCTCCATCTTCTTGCGCCCGGAGATATCCCGGATGATCCCTTCCGATCCTGCATATCCTCCCTGCCCGGCTGTGAGCAGGTGGGCACTGATCGATACCCAGAAGGCCGTGCCGTCGGATGTGACAAATTCCGCTTCCCAATCCTTCACGGCACCACTCTGCGTTTTCATGCGCTCAAAGAACTCTGACCGCTGCTCCGGGTACTTCCATAAAGACAGCACCGGCATCCTCAGCATCTCCGCCGCGGAAGCGTACCCGAATGTCTGAGCGGCAGATGGGCTCAGCATAACAAGCCGGTCCTCCTCATCGACCCGGAAGAAGACGTCCTAGATGTTCTCGATGATCGCCCGGTAGTTCTCTTCGCTCTTGCGGAGGGCGTCCTCGGTACGTACCT
>JACTVF010000334.1 GCA_019695435.1 Methanoregulaceae archaeon
ACATCAAATATTGATCTAGTGGGCCTACAAACAATTGATGGATATGTTTGTCAAAATAATGATAGAATTTTGGTCATTAATCAAACGAATATTTCTGAGAATGGTATTTATGTTGCTTCTAATAATTCGGCTGGGTGGGATAGAAGCAACGATATATTAACTTCAGAAGTGGGGGTTTTTGTATTATATGGATTGATTAATAATCAAACTTATTATATATTGACGCCATCAACGAATACCTGGGCTCTTTCTACCAGTCCTATCATTCAATTAACTTCTTTGGAAACAGCTTCCATAAATAACAATTCACTAATCACAAACGGAACAAACTTCAGTAATAAAACCGCTGTTTGGAACGGAACATTTTGGACTGTGGCTGCACAAGCCAAAACTAGTATTAATCAAACTCCTTTCTTTGATGTGTTTGATATAGACGATAATAGTTTTGGAAATCTCATTTCATATCCACAATCAAGTTTTACTGGATCAAAACTATTTTCTTATGAAGTTGGGTCTGGTTTTCCAGATAGTATTCTGGGCTTTCCGTTGGTATATGGACCAATTGGTAATTTGAACGATGTTATTTTTTCAAATAATTATGTCACGAATGTATTTTCCTATTCAGGTACAACAGAGGTACAGAATTTGTTAGGAGGAACACCATATCAACTAACATTATTGAATGAGGTTCCAACATCTTTTTCTGGATGGCAGCACATCAATAGTAATTTAGAATTGTATCAAAATTATTCTGTGATTGGTGTTTCAAATTTCTTTTTCAATGGAAATCTACTGGAGAAAGACACTCCAAATTCTCAGTCTCCACAGCTTTTTGTTGATGGTGTTCAATTAACAACTGATAAATTTACCATAATAGAAAATTCTGGTGTTATTACTGTAACAATTTCTTCAACAGTTTCAAAAACCAGTGTGATTCTTTTGAAAATAATGAGCTCTACGCCAATACCTGGTGCATGGTATGACGTACCACCTGCATTTGATCATAATCCCTTAGGTCAAAATTTGAATACTTTTACTATGGGCATTCTTCAAAATCATGCCACTGCTGTTCAAGAAAACAGCGGGTTAGCTTCACCCTATGTTAATCTTCAATTAAATGTTTATCAAGGTGTTCCGGGTAATTTATTTTTCAATGAATCGTTAAGCATTCTTCCTACTCTTTTACTTTGTAATCGAGAATTCAATATTGATCAAGCCTTACGACGTGCATCAGAAGATTATATTTTATTCAAACAACGATTCTTCAATGCCATAACACAAATAGCAAATATTTCGAATCTGTCAGTGAAAAATGCAGTGGATTTTGCTCTGCAAAAGATTGCTATGGGCTACACCTCTTCACAACCATGGTTCACTAGCGATATGTGTTATTGGGGCGGAATCCCGCAAACTTTTGTGGTGAATAATGTCAATAATAAATCTTTCAATTTGTCGCAAACATATGATTTCTCTAAACCGAACGGTCAAGAATTATTAGTTTATTTGAATGGTGTTCAATCAATACTTAATATTGAATATAATTTTTCGTCTTCAACACTAACTATGATTACACCTTTGAATCTTGGGGATTCAATTGAAATTTACGAAATCACAAATACAAACGGGTCTTATATTCCCGCAACCCCCACAAAACTTGGATTATTTGCGGCATATCTTCCACAGATTTACACGGATTACACCTATCAAACACCAAGATTAGTTTTACAAGGTCATGATGGAAGTATCACCACCTGTTATGGTGATTATCGAGACAATCTTCTACTAGATTTTGAATTAAGAATTTACAATAATCTTAAAGTCAATAATCAATTATGGTCCGATATTATTCAAACCTATGTTCCAAATGGTGGAAGATGGAGGAGTGAACAATCCGCCACAAATCTATGCCCATATTCTCCTTCTGAATTATTAATGATTCAACAAAGAATGTTCTATGAATGGGCCACAGAATATAATGTGAATTATGTAAATGAATATTATAATCCAACAGATAGATTCACTTGGAATTGGAGTTCCAGTGCAGACAAATTAACTGATCATGAAGAATTACTGGGTTATTGGCGCGGCGTTTATCGTTGGTTCTTTGATACAGAAAATGTTAATACACGACCATGGGAAATGCTGAATTTATCAATTAAACCAACTTGGTGGAATACAGTTTATGGGCCGGCACCTTATACTGGCACAAACCTAGTGATGTGGGATGATATTTCAAATGGAATTATTCGTAATCCAGAAGGGTTACAATATAGTAGTTTTGGACCAAGAACCTTTCAAAATAACTCAGTGCTATCTTGTATTCCCGTAGATGATTCTGGAGATTTATTAGATCCTGGTTCATCAGTGGTTGGCTTATTGAATTTAACCGATGTTCAAGGAAATTTTGTATTTGGTGATGGTGGTCCTGGAGAAACCGCTTGGAGACGAAGCAGTGCCTACCCGTTTGCTTTCATAAGAGCAAAAATTTTACAGAATCCACTATTCATGTGTGGCTCGCTTTGGGATCTTAATAACTATATTCCGACAACTGGATATAAAGAATTTCGCTACGAAAAAGTCTATTTACCCAGTATTTCTCAAGTCAATTTGAATAGTATTGATAACAATGGCGATGCAAGAGTAAATAGCATCTTGAATTATAGTATAGAATATTTGAGATATCAAGGTAAGAATCCCTCCATTATTCGAACGGCCTTGAATAATACCGCGGTTCAATTGATGTATGAATTAGAAGGTTTCTCTGATGCTCAAGATTTGACAATTTTTGCGACTCCTGATAATCCAAACGACGTAGGCGCCGAAGAATTAATCTCTCTGCAAGATTATGAATTATTTTTGAACGAAGGTCCTGCCACCGGAACATTGAATTACAGTGGGGTTATTTTGACCATGAATGGAAATGGTTATCAAGTTTCTGGATATAATCAAACGAATCCATTTTTTACAATTTATCCTCCGCAAACTCAAAGTAAGTCAACATTGGTTGGTGTCGCACCCAACATGTATAATTATCCGAAGGTGTTCAACACCGCTGCATCAATTATACCATATAATACGATTTATCCAGATATTCAAAGTGTAGTCAACTTCTTAGCTGGGTACGGCCAGTTTTTGACAATGAATGGATTGACATTTAATGTAAATCAAAATCAATCTCAGATTGATTGGTATGGGGCCACTGTTCAATTTATAAAATGGGCCTTGACTAATCAAATAACAAATACTCCGCTTTCATTAGTTTTGAATCCCGCAGCATCCATGCTCATTTACACATCGGATTCTGGAACATTATATGATTTAACGGATTCATTAAGTAGCACCGTTTTAGATGTTAGTGGAAATGTTGTTGAAACAAA
>JACTVF010000335.1 GCA_019695435.1 Methanoregulaceae archaeon
CTCGGGTATTCGGCAACGCTCAGGTATCCGGCGACGCTTGGGTATCCGGCGACGCTTTGGTATTCGGCGACGCTCGGGTATTCGGCAACGCTCGGGTATTCGGCAACGCTCAGGTATCCGGCGACGCTTGGGTATTCGGCGACGCTCGGGTATCCGGCGACGCTCGGGTATCACTCCGAGCAGACATAACCACTAACATAGACTTTGAGATTCCACGCATTGCACTTGACAGCAAGGAGAAGCTGGGCAAGCTGATGAAGATTCTTAACGAGTTGAAAGCACGATAAAAGATAAAAAAGGATGATGGACAATAAGTAACTGATACTATGCTCGACCTCCGCCGCTGCCAACAAACCACACCCTGCGCACGCTGCCACCGAGCGTGGCTCCAATGCCCACGGCCCCCCGCCCGCGGCTCCGAGTTCTGCAAGTTCCACCGTGCGATCCGGTCCAAGGCGAGAGGATGAGCGTACCTCTATACTCCTACCTTTTCCTCCTCCTGTCACTCTGCGTCCTGCTCTTTGCCACCGGCTACGAAGACCGCAAGCGATATTCTGTCAGCGTCATAACCGTCTTCTTCTTCAGCGCTGTGTTCTTCGGATTCTATGTCATCTTCTTCCTCCTGACTTTCCAGTACGCTTTGCTTTTCCTCGTAATTTCCATCATCTCCTCTGTGCTGCTGCTGATCGTGCTCAAGCACCAGATGGCCAACCTTGACTTCTACCTGGTGTTTGTCTCCACCGCCACTTTGCCGTTCATCGCCCTTCCCGCCTTCCTCATCACGATGTTCTGGACCGCCCTCGACCGCTCCACCCACCATGCTTTCGCGTGGAGTTTCGCGAGGGCGTTCATCCTCGATGCGATCCTGTCTGCCGTGCTTCTTTACTTTTTTCTAAAATAATAAAGTTCTGGCATAGCTTTTTAAACCTACTCCTTTCTCTTGCTTAATCATGAACGGAATAAAGAACTGGAAAGTTGCGGGATACAATGTCGGAGACCTAGTGCCTCTGGTAATTGCGTTCGGCCTTGTGGCCATAATCGGAGCGGTTGTGCTCCTGATACTGCAGAACTTCCAGTCTAACTCGTCCGTCACTACGGGAAGCGCGGCCTATAACGGAATAACATACGGTATTTCCGGTATAAACCAGATGATGACCTTCCTACCTCTAATAGCATTGGTGGTAGTTGCAGCGGTCATAATCGGCACAGTGGTAGGCGCGTTCGTCCTTGGTGGTGGCGAGAAGAAAGAATTCTAGGCGTGGCTGACCTGGAATATCCTGCTCAGTGGGGTAACAAGCTATAAAGGGAAAACCAACATGGAAATAAAAGTGAAAATAAGAAAGCTCCTCTCCATGAGGATACGTGGGTACAATATCGGAGACCTAGTGCCTCTCGTGATAGCCTTCGGGCTCGTAGCGATGATAGGTGCTGTGGTTCTTCTGATACTGCAGAACTTCGCTGCCAATCCCAGCATAGGCACGACCTGCACCGGGACCAACACCCTGACCAGCTCAGGGTACTGTTCAGCGGGCCCAACCTATCTATCCCAGGCTGCTAACGGCCTAGTCTACGGGACTTCAGGAATCAACCAGATGATGACCTTCCTACCTCTAATAGCATTGGTGGTAGTTGCAGCGGTCATAATCGGTACGGTCGTGGGTGCCTTCGTACTTGGAGGAGGAATGAAGAAAGAGTTCTGAGCGCGGCGACTCGGAATACCCTGCTCAGTGGGGTAAACAGCCACGACACAAACGTGATGAGATGGTTTTGAGATATATGCATCGCTTCGCCAAACACGAAGACGTCAAGCACTTCGGCCCAGTGTCTAACAGTGCAAATGTGCTGGCGGGTGAGCATGGCAAGGATTCGCTGAACGTCCGCCAGTACGACAACCCCATCCACAAGGAAACCAGGAATAGCAGGCTCAACGGCCTGACACACTTATGACTGAAGATGAGACAAATGATATTCCAACCTGCTCAGTGGGTGTTAAAACGGGTTACCTAACCTACCTCACGAAGCGTGACGGCACCACCAAGGTGCTCCGCTCTGATTCTGAATTCCAGCTCAAGAAGCTCCGTTCCCATGAGTGCAAGAACCTGCTCGGCCAGTTGGCATACGTCTCTCCGCTCTACAAGGAGGGTAGGAAGTTCAACTTCCAGCTCGGCTTCGTCGCAAAGAAAAGGGGTGGCACCTGATGGCCCGCCCCATGCCCACCCGCCCCGGTGTGCGCGCCCACAACCCCGTGCCCAGAGTCCCGGGCAAGATCAAGATGGCTGAGTCCTCCGAAGCCGAAGCTGAAGCTGCGGCTCAACTTCAGGGTGCTCAGCTCTCCGCACCCACCAATTTCGGCGGGGGCACGCTCCAGAAGTCCGTGCTGACGCCTGGCGGTGCTGTCTCCCTCAACTTCACGAATGGCATAGTCACCTCCATAGCCAAGAACGTGGTCTTCTCCGCTCCCATCAATTCGACTTCCGGCCCACTGAGCGCCACCGGCTCCACCACCTACACCTACACGCTCACCGGCGGGAAGCTCGCGCCGAGCCAGGTCTCGGCGTCGGGGCAGGTGACCTACAATGGCACGGTCATCGGCACACTCGGCAAAGGCGGAGCGGTCAACATCCTCCCCACCGTCACCATCGCCCAGCCCGAATACGGCTTGCCCCTGAACGGCTCCAATCAGTTGCTAGGCACTCTCAATCTGACTCCCACTTATTCCAACGGCCAGATAGCCCTCAACTATTCGTCCTTCACCCCCGCCACCGTGCAGGTGAGCGGGAGCACAGAAGTGCAGAACCCTGTTTCTGGGAACTTCTATAAAGTAGGTTTTCTTTATCCTGCCACAACGTCCTATAACTCAACTACGGGAATAATCAGCCTTAGTTCCAATCTTGCATTTCAGGGAGGCACATCACCGCTCGGCATATCAAATCTTTATCTTTCTCCCAAACAATATTCAAATCCAATTACAGGAAATACGATGGTTTATAACGTGACTATCGGATCGACTTCTTTGTCGCCTTCTTCATTTGGCAATTTACAATTCAGCATAAGCCTCAATACACTTTCAACTTCCCAGCCCATAACACTTGCTGGCACGCAGCAAACATTGGTTTATACCGCAGGACAGGGTTATGCGTTCAAAACAGGAAGCACTCTGTCACAGACTCTTGGAATTACTACGGCAAATTCTCTTGGTACTCAGACCACTACATATAATGCAGCTAATTTTGCATTATCTAACGGACAGCTGATCATCACGCCGTCTTCAACCTATGGCACCCTGAGCTTTGGCGGGCAATCTGCGACTTATTATCCATTCGGATCGGGTGGCAGTACATTCTCTTTTTCAAGAACGAGCTTGGTGACTTCGGAG
>JACTVF010000336.1 GCA_019695435.1 Methanoregulaceae archaeon
ATCTTCCAGCCCATGTTCGAACGGTCAACGGCAAGGCTTGCAAGGGAGAAGAGACCCCCGACGAACCAGTACGCGCCAAGGAAGGTGATGAAGATCACGGTTGTGATGCCGGGCGATGCAAGGAACATGACCCCGAGGATAAGGGCAAGAAGCCCCCACAGGAGGAGAATCCACCAGGGAAAGAGCCCGGGAGCACAGCACCCGCATGAGCACCCGCACGGTTCCGGAGTTGCAGTTGTTTCAGCCATAATATACCTCATGAATTATACCAGAACTCTGCCGCTGCGGTATTTGAACGCTTGCTTTTATAGCATCCGTCGGTCGGGCGAGGGTGCACTGTCGCAGGAATTCTCCATGAATTACCTGCCGGATTATCCGCACTCCGGCATCCCGAGAATCGTGCGGATCTGACTTTGCGTCTCCTTGGGTGTTCCGGTCGTGTTGAGCAGGTAACAGATTGTCCGGTCGATGAGGTCGCCGATGTACCGGTTCCGGAGGGCGGTCTTACGGGTATCTTTGACAAGAAGGTGCGGGTTGAAGTAACCGTTCCTTGTGAAAATGTCGAGCGCTTCGTCCTTTTCAAGCGGGCAGAGGATCTGCATGTCGGCTGTATCCCGTTTAAGGATGATAATGGTGTTTAATGTAGTCAGGGGGAGGAGCCGGCCCTTGCCCACGACCCACCGGATGTCGGCGACCGCACGTCCGTCCGCATCGTACTCGTCTGCGGCGACAAGGCCGCCAAACTCTTTCCAGATGGCGGAGAGGTCCTGGCGGATGTAAAAATTCCTTTCCGACCCGTACGCGAGGATCTCGGGGCCGAAGACCCGGGCAAAGAACCAGTCGTCCGAGATGATCCGGGCGTGGGGATCGCGGAGGAGGCCGTAGGTCTGCGTGGTCTTTCCCGCACCTGAAGTCCCGACCATGGCAAGGCCTTTTCCCCCGACGTCCACGCAGGCGCCATGCACCGAGGAAATACCGTGCTCGTCTTCAAGGATATCACCGCAGAGGCCAAGCGCGATCGATTTGATCCAGCCATAGTATGAGAAGTTGAAGAGAAATGCGGTCTTCGAATACGGGTCGAACTGCACCGTGTTCTCCCCGCAGGAAGAATCTTTAAAGACATAGAGCCGGCCGTGCGACCGGATATTCTGGGACATCGGGTAAAAGTTCTCCTGCCAGGTCTCGAGGAGCTCCCGGTCATCGGACAGGAGCTTGATGCAGCAGCCGAAGATCTCGGACTTAATTTCATAGCGGACTTTAGGAGCATAGCGCTCAGCCAGCTCCTCTTTTTCTTCAGGAGAGATCAGAGTGATGGTGTAGGTCATATGAAGGGGGTCTCCTTACGATACCACGACTGAGGCCGACTCGTCAAACGGGTTTGTCCGCATCGCTAGCGAGAAGAGGTACGGGTACTGGGCGTGGATGTATTCCATGTACCGGAACCACTCATCAACGAGTGCAGAATAGACCCGGTTTGTATCGCGTTCGAGATGCACAAGGTCGGTACGGGGCAGGGTGGCAAGCCCTTTCCTGGCTTTCATCTCCTCGATCAGGTGCCCGAGCGCGAGCATGAGCCCGGTAAAAGACTCGTGCTCGAAAACCATTGGGTTCTCCACGATCCGCAGGGCAAACTCCTCATGGGCGAAAAGGAATTCCTGCAGGAGGTGAAGGTCGAGCTGGTCGATGCTGATGCTGCACGGGTGCTGTGCGAGGTATGTATGAATCTCCCGAAACTGTGCGGGAGTCCAGCTGTCACGTACCACGAGCTCGCGCCGCAGCTCTGCCACCTTTGGATCTGCCTGTGCGAGCATGGCGAGGAGCGGCGTGCCTTCGGTCGAGAAGAAGGCGCCTATGACCAGGTTGAGTTTCTCCATGCGCTGCTGTTTCTCCCGCGATTCAAGCATCCCATCAATGATCAGCGTAACGAAGAGTACCTCGATCGGGACAAAGGCAAGGGAAGTGACAAAATAGAGCAGCAGGTGTTGTGCATCCTGGAAGATCAGGAAGTGGACGGCATAGATCGCAAGGGAGAGCGTGATAAGCCCTATGGCCACAAGCAGTTTCCACCGGGTATCCTCTTTCATCTGTGTTTTTCTCTGGTTCGGATGAGCAATTAAGGTATTTATGATGGCACGGCAGTGGTGCGGGCATACCGGGATCACGGGATCGGGATAGCGCCCGATATGAAAATCCAGGATGTCGTGACCGATGCCCAGCGGTACCGGGTGGAACCGGTTTGTTGTGCGACTACGTTTGATATTCAGGTCTAGGGGGGCTCATCGATACAGCATATGCCGGGATTTCTTTTGCGTTTTCCCGGGTATACACAGGAAAGAAATGTCCGGCGACGTATCCATCGCGAATACCTTTATCTTGACAGGGTAACCAGAGCGGAAAACCACAAGAATCGGGACAGGGTCTGGAGCCTGTTGTCCCTCCTTCCGAAGTCTGAAAAAAGCCTGTAAAACCGTCTGATTGTGATCCCCGAAAATCAGGCAATTTATATCCTTTATTTTGCCAAACCAAGCCCAAATCGGGCCCCATATAATGCCCGTTGCCGTGCAATAACGGCCCTGTAACGGTCATTATATTCATCATCAACAGAAAACCTATCCGGGTCGTGGCTCGGGTCTTAAAATCGCAATATGAGGTCGTTTTAATTTGTCCGTTTGGCAAAATATGGCTTATTTGAGGGTATTTAGAAACGGAGCCCGATCCGGTCTTATTTTTTGGGTAAAAGTGAGGAATCGGGGGCTGGGTTGAGCCCGGATTGGACGGGCGGTATGTGGCCGTGATGTCATTATGCCCGGTGCGGCATGAGCCCCGCACTGCATCATGACCATATCAACACCCCTATGCTCCACGATCACCGGGGCAGTCCTGCCGATCGCCCGGCATCGGCATGGCCCCGGGTCGTCAAGATGAGAAGGCCTGTTCCCGCCGCGGCGATGATGGCAGCAACCATGAAACCTGCGGTGTACCCGACAAATGTCCAGATGAACCCGATCATCACGCTGGATACGAGATCGCCGACCCCGTTCACCGTGGCAAGCGCCCCAAAGCCAAGTGCCCGAGACTCTTCCTCCACCATCTCAGCGGCAAGGGCACTTTCGAGAGTGTCCTCGGCCGCGATAAAGATGCCGCACATCGCAAAGAGGAAACCGTATACAATCACATTTGCCGGGGCGATGACAAAGCCGATGAAGGTCGCGACCGCGATGGCATACCCGAAAATAAGCATGGGCCTCCTCCCGATACGGTCGCCGAGCACCCCCAAAGGATACGATGCCCCGGCATAGACAATGTTCCTTACAAGATACAGGCCCACACCCACAGCGGTCGCCGCGGTAAACCCGAGTGACGGGGTGAGACTG
>JACTVF010000337.1 GCA_019695435.1 Methanoregulaceae archaeon
CGTCGAAGTGAAGTTGTCCGCCGATGCTACCAGGGACCAGATCGTGGAAGCCGCCCAGGCCAAGCTCGAAGAAGGCGACGACGGCAGCACGGAGTACGACTACACCCTCGACCCCGATAGGTGGAACGTGCGGGATGAGGGCGGCAACTTTCTGTAGCCGTGCCTGGCAATCCTGTGCAGCCACGCCCCAGCACCCGTGGCGGGCACCAGAGGCAGGCAACGGCTGATGTCTTCACCACCAGGAGCGAGCTATGGATCGAGACAAGATGAATCGGGCCGTGTCTGCATTGCGAGCACTGTTCGACGAGGACGAGATTCCAAGGGGCTTTTCACACGAAGGCCAGTCCTTTGACGAGCGGTGCGAAGCCTGGCTGGCACATGCGGTGGAAGAGCTTGAGGCCGAGATCGAGGCGTTCGACGCCGCCGAGTAAGCCACAGCCCACTGATGTCTATTCGGCATCACCCAGGGAGATCAACCCCATGACATTCAACCCTTCCCAATTCACCCCGACCCAGTGGGACACGGCCAAGGACAAGGCTGCGTTTGCCAAGCAGTTCGTCCGGCTTGTGCAGAGTGATTTTGCCGCTCAGCACTTCACCGACAAGTTCTACCGGCGGTTGTCCAACACCTTCGCCAACATTGCTCACTACAATCGGGCCGGATTCTGGGAGACGTTCTTCACCACGACCGCCGACAAGCTGCGGTTTCTGGAGCAGACACTCAGCCACCCGTGCTATGGCGATCCGGCCTGGACGTACAGCGACGTGGAGCGGGCCTTGCAGGCGTGGCTCCGGGCTGACGGGACCCTGGAACGGTATCGGCAACGATTGGCCGAAGAGACCGAAGCGGCCGAGCGGACCGAGTTGGCCCGGTTGCAGGCGAAATACGCAACCGGCTGATGTCCGATCTGTGCAGAAGTGTTTTTGGGAGTGAACCATGCCGACCTACGAAATCGAACAATTCGAGCTTCATTGCATGAAATACCAGGTCGAAGCGGCCAGCGAAGCCGAGGCCATCGCCAAGCTGTTCCAGGGCGAGGCCGAACCCGTTGAGCAGAGCCAGGATTTCATCGAGGTGGCGAAGGACTTCGGACTGCCTGCCGAGGAACACCGGGAACTGGCCGACGCCCTGCGCAACCAGGGCATTTCGGTCGACGAGGTTATCCCGTCCATTCGCAGCATCCAAAAGGTTCGACGGCGTGGCCGGAAGGGCTGATGTCTTGTCGATGCCGACCACGTTCCAACCGAGGAATCCAGACATGACGCTCAAGGGCAAGCTGGTCGAGGCGACCGTCCACATCGACTGCCGGTCCACAGGTGGTCCCCTGATTCCGAAGGGAACCAAGGCCGTCGTTAAGATCGTCCGCAAAACGGGCGAATTGTGGGTCGAGTTTCTGCCGACCGCCACCGGCGACCATTTCGGCCACCGGCACGTCCATCCGAATGACGTGAGTGAGGTCCGGGGCGGCTGATGTCTTACAAGCGGCAGACAACTCCCCGTAGCAAGGAACCCATCTCCGGCAAGCCCGTCGTAGGGTGGTGTAGCGCACGCCCGGAGTTGGAAACCGCCACCTTCCGGTAAGGAACACTTCTTGTTTCCGGTCGAAGGCTCGAAGTTATCAGGCTAGCAGTAGCACTCATGCATAGTATGATCGAGCCCACCCCGGCTGATGTCTTTTCTCCGTTCGATCCCCGAACGGAGAAAAGACCCATGCCCGCCTACCTGAAGATCGAAAACATCGGCGTCTGCCCGCCCGAGGGCTTCACCGTCCTGGGCGTGAGCCTGGCCGACACCAGCGACAACCAGGGCGTGATTGGGCAATTCGGAAGCGGCAATAAGCATGCAGTCGCCGTCTGCCTGCGGAACAACCTGGCCCCAGTCGTGTTCTGTGGGACGCTCCGGCTGGACTTCTTCACCCGGCCACAGACGGTCGCTGATTCCGAGGCGTCCAAGGACTTCGGCCGGGTGTGCGTCAAGTACGGCGGCACCGATCCGGCTACGGGAGCCAGCCGATCCCGCACCGAAGACCTGGGGTTCGTCATGTCCTATGGGGAGAAGGACTGGAGCGAGATCGCCCTGGCCCTTCGGGAATTCGTCTCCAACGCCATCGACCGGAGCATCCGGAAGCATGGCGACTGGCGGAGCGTCAAGATCGAGATCGTCGATGAGAGTCGGGTGCGAGCGAAGCGGGAGCACACCAGGGTCTTCCTCCCCCTGACGGCGGAAGTCCTCGGCTTCTACAACAACCTCGGCCGATGGTTCCTTCATTTCTCGGAACCCGAGTCCCTGTGCAAGGCCATCCTCCCGAAGGCCAATCGCAACCTGGGCGACCGCAAGGCGGCAGTCATCTACCGCCGGGGCGTGAGGGTGAGGGAGTTCGAGTCGAGCGACATGGAGTCCCTCTTCGACTACAACCTTAATAATCTGACCATCGACGAAGCCCGCAAGGCATCGGATTGGGATGTGCGGCATCACTGCGGCCAGGCTTTGGCCGGTGCCGACAAGGATGTGCTGGCGATTCTGTTCTCCCACCTACTCGACTCCGACCGGCCCGCCTGGGAGTTCACGTTTGACACCTACGCCCTTCAGCCCTCCTATCGGGACACTGCCGAGGACCAGGAACGCAAGCGGCGGAATTGGCAGGACGCCTTTGTGCAAGTGGCCGGGGAAGCGGCGGTATTAACCGGCGAAGGGACGGTCAAGGGGGATTGTTAACGCAGCGGCCCGCTACGGTGTGCAGACTCCTGCACAGGTGCTCTCTGCGGATGAACTGTCGGGCCGCTTAATAACCGAACCGACCGAATCTGCACAGGCAGCCGTCGATTTCGTGTGGCGGACTATCGAAACCTCCGGCCTTAATAACGCCAAGGCCAAGCCACCGGTCCAATGCTTCACCTCCCTCCTCGACGGCGGCACGATGCTCAACGGCTATTATCGGGACGGGATCGTCTTTGTTAACGCCGACTTGGCCCCGAGCGGCACCGCTGATGTCGAGAGTCTGTCTGCACGGCTCCTGCACGTCGCTCTTGAGGAGATCGCCCACTACGTCACGGGCGCAACCGACAACAGCCGGGACTTCCAGAATTACTTGCTCGACTTGGCTGTGAAGCTGAGCAGGGCGAAAACGAAAGGAGGTGATTGAAAAATGAGCGTTCTGATCCCATGCCAGTGTTGTGGGCACATGTTGCCCAAGGACTGGAACTGGTACGTCTGCAACCAGTGCGGCCTCCGAGTCTGTCCGCACTGCCAGTGCAAACATGCCGGTCCGTACAGCACCGGCGGCTTCAAGTGTAGCCGTTGCCCAAACGGCTACCTGGAAATGAAACGGCAGTAGGTCACAGTCTTCTGATGGTGAGGAACATACGGT
>JACTVF010000338.1 GCA_019695435.1 Methanoregulaceae archaeon
GCTTCTTCAGACGCCGGAAGTCTGGATAGGGATCCGGGAGGCCGCTGGCTTCAACGGCTTTCCAGTATTCTTCCACGATCGCATACAGGACTTGCCACTGTTGCTCAGTGTCAAACTCTGTCGGGCCATCGTAGGAGCACGCCATCCATGCCAGATCGACGAGGCCGGCCAGCCGCTCGACTTCAGGGTCCGGTGGGCTCTTGACCTGAAGGGCTGCGACGCGTTGCTCCAATCGCTCAACTTTCTGCTTCGGGTTCACTTTCGCCAGCCTTGCGAGGCCGCCTCCAATGTTTGAATGCTCACGTCCAGATTCTCGAGCCGCTCCATGACGTCCCAGTTCGGAACCGGGCCTATCAGCCGATCGAACACCAGCTTCGCCGCCTGGATGTCGCCGGCTTTGGCCAGCTCGATCATCTTCTTGGCAATGGCCTTCACGTCGGCCACTGTCGCCGCTCTGGACAGGGCGGTGCGGAACTGCTGGGCCTTCTTGGCAAGGGGATTGCCCCGCCCAAAGGCATTGCCTGGGCTAAATCGACCGTTTGGCGACCGACCGTTAGCTCCCGCAGGTGACGGATTGTCGTCGTGAATGTCAGCCATGTTTGCCTCCACTGTTTCCGGGATGTCAAATCTCTACTTGGCCTCGGTTTTCCGCCCCCGGCCGAAAACGGGCAGGGCAACGGAAAGTAGGACTTGTTCAGTTATCGAGCCCGTCGCCTGAGCCGTGCCGCCCGTTCCCGGAGCCGCTCGGACCGGACCGCCGGCTCGCATATCATGCAATGGGTTCCGCCGGCGAAGTCCCACCAGAGCATGAGGGAACCGCATTGCCGGCAGGGAGCCGGAGGATGGACCGCCGTCTCCCAACTGCCGGCGTCCTGGTCGAGGTCGTCAGCACGATCATGGTGATCAGCTTCAGCACGATCATGGTGATCAGCGTGATCGAGACCCTGATCTCCGTGCTGATCGAGGTGCTGATCGTGTTGATCGAGGTGCTGATCGTGCTGGTCGAGGACCACCGCCTGCTCCTCGGTGCTGCCGACGATCTCCCCCCACTCCCGGCGTGCCGCCTCGACGAGGGCCATCGCCGGCTCCGGCGGGAGTGCCTCGACCCATACGATCGCTTCCCGCTCGGCGGGAGGCAGGAGCCGGAGGAGTGCCGGCTTGTGCTCCCGGAGAACCGCTGCCGCTTCGGCGGAGACCGTCCCCGGTGGTGCGATAATTTGGAGATCGCCGTCGAGGACGACCACCCTACCGCCTGCCTGCCGGATCATGCTGAGAACGTCGAGAGGGGATCGGATCATAGGACGACGACCTCCATGCCGCCGGTGCTGCCTTTCGCCGGCTCGCCTTGCGAACTTTGCGAACTTTGCGAACTATTTCCCCCTTGTGGGTTGTGGGGTTGCTGAGCGGTGGGAATTAGTTCGCATAATTCGCATTGTTCGCAGGGATACCACCGTTCTGTAGGCCGTCCGGCTCCCGGTGCTGGCGTCGTCTCGGCTCTGATTTTGCCGGCGTCCCGGAGCCGTGCCAGGGTAAGGACGAGGACCTCCGCCTTGACGTGGTTCCCCGTTGCACGGTGAATGTCCCGCCGGCTGATCCCCGGCGTCCGGCAAACGAGGTTGAGAACCATGTCGAGGAGCGGATCGCCGCCGGCGTCCCCGAAGATCAGCCGTGCAGAGTGCCGGCAGTACCGCCAGACCGCCAGAGCCGCCCGGAGGTGCTGTTCCAGGATCATGCCGCTGCCGTCGAGGAGAGCGTAGATCATGCTGAGCCGGAGGACCTGAGCCTCCGCCCGGCTTGTGACCGCTGCCAGGAGCCCGGCGGAGTCGTCGTCCGCCAATTCGGCGTAGGTTTGCCGCCAGAGTGCCGCCGCTTGCTCGTCCCGTCGCAGACGTTCAACGGATCGAGCCCGCTCGACCGCCAGAGCCAACCGCTCGGCGTAGGTGCTAAGGTCGAGGTCCTGCCCGCCGTCCGGCAGGAGCTTGGACCTTCGGACCGCAACCCATAGGAACCGATTGGAGAACCCGTTGAACCCGTCAACTTCCGCCAGAGCCCGGCGTAACTCCTCCTGCGTGATATGCCCGATGATGCTGATATGGGCGTCCGTCGCCTTTGCCGGCGAGTTTTTCGCCAGTGTGCGGAGGATACCACTGTCCCATGCGGAGCGGAGCGTAGGCGAGAGTGTATTCGTTTCCCGCCGGCATACCCGGAGGACCGCTGCAAATTCTTGCTCGATAACGAGGAGCCGCTTGTCGTCGATCCCCGGATCGGAGAGAACCTCCTCCGTGCCGACGACCTTCCCCTTTTCCTTGACGTTTTCAACCTTGTAGATCGGGTCCCGTACATTCCAGACGAGCCCCTCCCCCGAGACGAGCCCGGTCTTGATATTGTCGAGGTTCCACCTTTCGTCAACGAAGCGGAGTAGTTGCCGGACCCGTCCCTCGCTGGTCCCTTTGCGTCCTCGTGCCGTGCTGCCGACGAGGACAGCGAAGAGGTTTGCATGGTGGAAGGTTCCCTCGACGACGTAGTGGGCGAGTCTGCCCACAAGGTTCCCCGCCATGACGAGCAACTGGATTAGGATCGCCACGGGATCGGCTTCCGTCTCCGGCTCAATCTTGCGGACGACCTCTCCGGTGAGACCTTGATAGGCGTCTTTGTCGAGGATCGGCCACGGGACCGGCTCCGGCAGGGGAGCCGCCTCGACCTCATCCCGGACCGCCGCCTCGATCCTGGTCCCCTGCTTCTGCGAGAGATCGGAGACGATCTTGAGAACCTCGTCGTCCGACATTGGCGGAGAACAACGTCGTCCCCACTCAACCGCCTGCCGTGCCACTTCGCAGAGATCGCCGCCTCGACCGATTGCAGAGCCGATCAAGCGAAGTGCCGTATCGTGCCGATTTCCTTTATCGCCCGGTCCTGTCGGTCCCCGTGCTCCTGGTGCTGTCGCCAAGTCCTCGACCGTGCCGCCGGAGACGGTGAACGTGAGCGGAACCGGCTTGCCGCTGCTGTTGCTGACGGTGCTGTTGTCGCTGTTGCTGACCAACTTGAGGAGCCACTCCGGAGCGGTGGCAATGGGCGTCGAGTCCGGTGACCGTTCCCACTCATACCGCCGGCCGCTGGGGTGAATCGAGGGAGGGACGACGACGTAGCCGCCGGCTCCCCTCACGTCGATCGGTACTTCCCTGATCTTCGTCCGGTTCTTGACCTCCGTTCCGTTGCAAGTGAAGTAGAGGTGACGACCGCCGCCGCCGGTAATAGCAGAGACCGTCTCCGGCAGTTTGCCGTGTTGCCGCTCTAGCTCGTCGAGGGCCTTGATCCCTTCCGGGCCGTCGAGGTCGAGGACCCATAGTCCGCTCGCCGGTCCGGTGG
>JACTVF010000339.1 GCA_019695435.1 Methanoregulaceae archaeon
GTTCACTCCTCTATGTGACAGCATGCCTTGTGGCACTGCTCATTGTATCGATATTCGTTGCCGGTTGTACCAACAACGGGAATTCGGCTGCGGCCCCTGCTACTACTACCTCGGCTTCGATCGCTGCGCTAGCGGCTCCCGCCGCGACTACCACACCTCCGGCAGTAACTGCGACCACAGTATCTTCCGCGACCGAGACCCTGACCCTGACCGGTTCGACCACAGTCCTGCCTATTGCACAGGCTGTGGCTGATGCCTATATGCAGGCCCACCCTGAGGCAAACATCCAGGTTTCCGGGGGTGGATCCGGTGTTGGTATCCAAGCGATCATCAACCAGAAAGTGGATATCGGCATGAGTTCTGCGGATGTCTCCGCCGCCCAGAAGGCACAGGACAGCACCATGAATATCATCACGATTGCACACGACGGTATTGCGATCATCGTCAACCCGTCAAACACGATCCAGGATATTTCCCTTGCTCAAGTCAAGCAGATTTACAGTGGGAATATTACGTCCTGGAACCAGATCTCAGGAGCTGGAGTAACTGGCACGAACCACCAGATCGTCGTAGTCGGCCGTGACAGTTCATCGGGCACACGTACCTATTTCGACCAGTTCGTGATGACAGGGACCAATGATACCATGTCCATGCACGAGGATAATTCGAACGGTGCGGTCGCCCAGGAAGTCGCCCAGACGCCCGGTGCAATCGGGTACATCTCCATCGGTTATCTCACGTCCGATGTCAAGGCAGTCCCGATCCTCACGGCGAATGGCCACGTAATTGCCCCCAGCGTCGCAACGGTCAAGGACAAGACCTACCCAATCCACCGTGACCTTTATATGATCACCAACGGACAGCCCACCGGCCTTGCCAAGGATTACATCGATTTCCTCCTCAGCCCGGACGGCCAACAGATTGTCGTTGCTCAGGGATACGTTGCCCTGAACAGCTGACCGGGGACATCCCTTAATCTAACTTTTTTACCCAAAGGGAGGCGACACACCATTACCCATTCTGAACAATCTGCCGGAATATCCCAGGGAAGCACCGCGATGGTCTCCCGCTTAAAGGAGAGATTCGTCAGATCCGTATTCTTCTTCACAGCATTCTTTGCAGTCATCGTCGTCGCATTCATCCTGCTCTTCTTGCTCCGGGACGGTTATTCCATCTTCGAGACGGTGGGAGTACTGAATTTCCTTTTCGGGACGATCTGGGCTCCGGCCCAAGTAGTGCCCAGTTACGGGATATCCGCTCTCATCATCGGCACGCTCCTTGTCACACTCGGAGCCATGGTCTTTGCCGTCCCGCTTTCCATAGGCTGTGCGATCTATATTTCAGAGCTCGCCACTCCCCGGGTAAAAAGCATCCTCAAACCGGCCACCGAATTGCTTGCCGGCATCCCGTCGGTCGTCTACGGGTTCTTCGGCATGATCGTCCTGAGTACGTTCATCCGCACCACGTTTAACATCCCCAGCGGACAGACCTGGCTTGCCGGGTCGATCCTTCTTGGGATCATGGCACTCCCCACGATCATCAGCGTATCCGAGGATGCCATAAGTTCCGTACCCTGTGAATACCGGGAGGGATCTCTTGCGGCCGGGGCCACCCGCTGGCAGACGATCAGCCGGGTCATTGTCCCGGCGGCCCTCTCCGGGATCGCGGCAGCTATCATCCTGGGGATCGGCCGTGCCATTGGTGAGACCATGGCGGTCATCATGGTGACCGGAAATGCCGCCGTCATCCCCAGCCCGATCTGGGATGTTCTCTCCTCCGTCCGTACCCTTACCGGTACCCTTGGTATCGAAATGGGTGATGTGGCGGTCGGCAGCGAACACTACCACGCACTGTTCGGTGTTGCGGTAGTGCTCCTCATCATCACGCTCATCATCAACCTGAGCGCAGTAGCTATCCTCTCGCATCTCCGGGACGGGAGAACAGCAGGCAGGACGAAACGATCATGGCTCCACGTTCCCGCCCTCACTCCGATCAAGGAGAAAATCCTTCCGTATTCCCGGATCGCTGTCCTTGTTTTTATTGCGCTCCTGTTCCTCGCCACCGGCCTCTGGGAGGTGGCACTCATCATCATTCTTGCTGCAGCTGTCTGGCACTATGGTAGGGACCGGATCTCAAGGCACCATATCGAGATCTTCGCCTTTGGCTGTGTCATTGCTGCGGCAATTGCAGTCCTTGCCATCCTCGCGATTATCCTCGGGTATATCATTATAAACGGCCTGCCGGCGATCTCATGGGATTTCCTGACGCAGGGCCCCACAAACCTTGGCCGGAGCGGCGGGATCTTCCCGGCGATTGTAGGTACCCTGTATCTTGTGGCCGGCGCAATCCTCATCGCGCTTCCCCTTGGCGTCGGGGCCGCGGTCTATCTTGTCGAATATACCCGGGAAGGGCGGATCACAAAACTGATCCGGACCGGTGTCGATCTCCTGAACGGGACGCCGTCGATCGTCTTTGGACTTTTCGGGTTTGCCTTCCTCGTTCTCTTCCTTGACGTCGGTGTATCGCTCCTTGCCGGTATGATCACCCTTGCGCTGATGGTGCTCCCGACCGTGATCCGCACCACGGAAGAGTCGCTCAAAAACATCCCGCAATCCCTCCGCGAAGGGAGCCTGGCGCTCGGAGCGACGCAGTGGCAGACGATAAAAAATGTGGTCATTCCGCCCGCCATCCCGGGGATCGTGACCGGCGCAATTCTCTCGATTGGCCGGGCCGCCGGTGAGACCGCACCGATCATGTTTGTCGCAGTCGTCTTCTCGACCCGGTTCCTGCCGACCTCACTCTTCCAGCCGGTGATGGCACTGCCGTATCACCTCTTCATCCTGTCGACCAACGTACCGGGCTCCTCGACCAACAAGTACGGGACGGCGCTTGTCCTCCTGATGCTCGTCGTGGCATTCTACGCGGTCGCGATCCTGATCCGGAACCACTATGCAAGAAAGGCACGGGGATAATCCATGTCCGATTCAACCGTTATTGCAACTAAAAACCTCAATCTCTGGTACAACGAGAAACATGCACTCCAGGATATCACCATGGAGATTGAAAAGAAGAAGACCACCGCGCTGATCGGGCCATCCGGGTGCGGGAAGTCCACGCTCCTGCGGTGCTTCAACCGGATGAACGATCTCATCAGCCATGTGAAGATCACCGGCCAACTCCTCCTTGACAAGGAGGACATGCTCTGTAACGGCATGGATGTGGTGGCACTGCGCAAACGGGTCGGCATGGTCTTCCAGCGGCCCAACCCGTTCCCCAAATCAGTCTATGAGAATGTTGCCTATGGTCCCCGGGTACACGGGATCAACGACCGCAAGGAACTGGATGCGATTGTGGAAAAGA
>JACTVF010000340.1 GCA_019695435.1 Methanoregulaceae archaeon
GTCGGAATGAATGGATAGAGCTGTACCGTCGTCGGGGTCGCGTTCCCAGGACGCAGGTAAACAACGTTATTCGGAGCTGGAGTGACTTGGACCGGGTAGAGGTTGACGGTCGTCGGAGACGCGTTTCCCGCTCGGAGATTGACGTTTCCCGAAGTCGGCACGGGGTTACCCCGTCGCGGTCGGCTTGAGCGTATTCACCGAGGTCCCCGCAACGTCTGGAGAGCCGGTGAGGTAGCAGACCACGTAATGACTGGTCGTCGTGGAATATGGCGTTGGGAGGCGGTAGTATCCGCCTGCGTCACTCGTGAGAGAACCGACAGAGGAGTCGACGCCGTTGGCTCCACCTGTCACGAATCCTTCGACGTGACAGGATGCGAGCGCGTTGCCGTACTGGTCTTGCGTGAAGCCGACGATGACGTTCTGTTTGGCTCCGCCGTCCGCATCCCATCCGTTCGCTTGAAGCCATGGTTCGTACTTGCCGCCGTAGAGGGCAGCATCGTCACCCAGCATCCCGAACGTCGAGAATTGACCGCCAAGGCCACGAGAGATGGTCCACTTCTGCCCATCGTTCCACGGTGTACGAGACGGGTTGAACGGTTGGTAGTACCACTGGAAATCGAGCGTGCAAGGAACCGCCCGGTCATCGCTCGCAACGAGCGCACCAATGCCGAGAGTGCATTGCGAGGACTGACCGAGGAAGCAGCTCATAGTTTTTCGGTGATAGTGACGTCGTGAGACGGGATGATGAGTCCGGTGTTCTTCGGACTTCGACGATTACGGATGGCGTCTTTCGCGTTGTCGAGGACAGCGTTCGCGTATTCGTAGTTGTCGATGGGACCTTCAATCTGCATGGCCCCGTTCTCGTAGCATGTGATGACGAACCGCGAAACGATGCGGTCCGTCCCTTTCCGGTCTTCAACCTTCGGCATCGACGCCACGATTGGTGAAGTGTCCGCAGTCGAGCGCGAGGCAACGCCAGGCTGGACCTACGCCCGGCTTCCAACTGGCACGAATGGAGGGCGGTAGGTGGGATGGAGCCGGCTGGTTCTGGAACATGTCCGACGTGACGTTTTCGCTTCCGCAGTGTCCGCAGACAGGGACGAAGCGGCCGTCTTTGGAACCCTGGGTAGCGAGGAAGTCTTCGAGGAGCATGTCCATGGCGGCTGGGTCGACATCGCCCTTGACGGTCCGAGGACCAATCCAGGCTGCTCCACTTTGGGCGGGTCTACGGTGGAGCCATTCGATGAAATTGCGGAGCGTGTCTTTGCTGCCTTGCAGTTTGTCGAGCATGAACGTGCCTCCCTACTATTCGGAAACAACTCCCCAGACGTCGCAGACCGGCGCCAGAGCGATGATCCAGATGATGATGCTGTTGGATGTTGCGATGTCCATTCCACGCGGGAATGTCCAGATGACGCCCACGCCGATGGTCGCAGCCGCGGTGATACGACGGTTGAAGTTCGCGGGTACGGTTGGGGCAGTTCCCCAGGCGACCGCGGCGGTAGATAGTGAGGTCGGAGCAGATGCGTCGTCTTCCGCGACGAAGTTCTGCGGCGATGTCGGTGTGATGCCGATGGCAGCCGGACGACCCATCCCGTAGGTCCCCGCGACTCCGGTGACTTGTGAGATTCCCATCTCCATGAGACGCGGTTTGTTCGTTGAGGCGCTGCGAACCTCCCAGGACGCGGAAGCTGCGGCGGTTGCGGTGGTACGCTGCGAGAGACCGTAAAGGGACATGAGTCAGATTCTCCGGTGAGGCTTTACCCGATTACAGTTCTTGGACCGTGATGGCGTCGATGGCGAACGACGGGGTATCGCCGGACAGTACCGGCTTCGCCACCGTCAGGTCTCCCCAATAGAGAAGTACGCTTCCGCCGCTGGACGAGAAGAATCCGGCATCCGTCATGTTGGCGGACGATGACCAGTTGCCCGTCGCGGTAGCCATGGTCTGAGCGACCGCGTTCTCAACGGTCGTCGTGCTACCGGAGATGACCGGCCAGTTCGTCGAGTTGGACGTGACAGCTAGCCGGCTATAACCGGAGCCTGTAGCTTCGGTACCGAGCGAGCTGATGGTCGGCGCTACAGTGAAGAGTGCCAGGTATAGCGTGGCAGGTTGTCCGCCAGGCCACGCGGTTCCATTGAACAGGTAGTTGAGGAGAGACTGCGAAAGCGATTCGTACTTTCCGGAGGCCATGACTACTTTTCTTCCTTCGGAAGCGGTTGCTTGCAGTGGATGCAGAAACCCGCGTCGATGAGCGCCTGGTCTTCCGCTTTCAGCTTGGCGATTTCGATTCCCGCGTTGATGCGGTCTTGCGCGTCCTTCTTGGCTTTCCAGCCCGTGTCGATGGTCACTCCGGGCGGTACGTCATGCACGGCGCCGCGCTGAAGCGTGAGCTTGTGGGTCATGCCGCAACCGCACGTGCTGACGACTTCGCTGACTTCCTGCCTCGACTGGAGACTCTCGAAGACCTGAGTCGGGAATGGGCAGTGTTCACCGCACATCGTGCAGATGAAGGACGTGCAATTGGTTCGAGGACAGTCCTTGACACGGCAAGGAATCTGCTCCTGAGGTTCGCCGTCGAATCCGAAATCCTGGCTCACGATGTCACCAACTTTCTCCCTTGCGGGACAGTAAGCGCGGCCCTCTTACGCGCCCACTGCTCTTCACGTTTCTTGAATTCCTCACGTGCTTGCGCTTCTGCTCCGCTCATGCTGTCGGCAGTGCCCCCGTAGAGCAACGCATCAGGCTGCCCTTTCCGTGGCTGCACGATGGCCCAGGCCCACGTGGAGCCTGCTGGCAGCCCGAGGTCCGCTACAACCTGCGGCGTCAACGGCTGTAGCCGGATGCACGGCAGATCGAAGTGGTGCATGTTCTGCAATTCCATGGAGGAACGCGATTTCATGCGAACGGAGAAAGGTACGACCTTGCCTGCCATGTCTTACTCCTCGGAGGTTACGGTAAAGTTTACCGCAGTAAAGTCATTCCGTCAAGGACTATTTCTTCATAATTCGCAGTGTTTCCGCGTCAAAACGCGTCCTGCGCGCTTGAATACTCCCGTAGATTCTCTCGTTATCGCGAGCCTTTCGGAGATCGCCGACAGCGTAGTATTCACGCGCTTCCTTGTCGTGGACCTTCATCAGATCAGACAGAAGCGCAGACGTGCGCCATCGTTTCATCAAGGCACTCTGCACGTCGACCATTGAATCGTAACCCCTTCTCCGTCGCAACCCTTATCCGAGCAAGATGTAGCCACTCTGACCCCCACATGGTCACAACGGGTCCTTAGCAAGCTCCCCGTTGTGACCAAAGTCGAGCATGCGCTAACGGCCAGAAGAAGGAGGACACCGAAGCGT
>JACTVF010000341.1 GCA_019695435.1 Methanoregulaceae archaeon
TTTTCAACAGTATCCTCCATTTCAATCAACTTTATTCCCATTTTTTTAATTTCTGACCTGATATCAAACACCCCTAATTTTAGCGGAGTCTCTACCATTTTGTATGACTCATTTTGGAATTTTACATATATATAGTTTGAAAAAATTATCCACATCATTATCGAACATATTTTTTAATGAGTTGATTATTACTAAATCCGAATATTTAAGGTCATTCCTATTGACTAAATAATCTCCTGCATAATAATCCAGCATTGCTGAACACTTTATTGAATGAGAATGAAAACAGGCATCGATTGTTTCGGCGATAAATTGGATATTTCTCTCATTTTTCAAATAGTCGTTAAATTTTTGCTCATCTTCTTTAGAATATTCTCCTTCTCCATGAAGTTTAAAAAAAAGTTGAACTAAGTATGCTTCAAATTTATTTCTCTCATAAAAATTGTAAATTCCTTTCGTTAGAGCAAGTAGTGTCGATGCATCACCTAATATCGATAATCCCTCTCCTAACTTTTCTTCAAGTGAATTAAGATTATTGAACGATTTAATTTGAGAGATCAATGAAGTTACGCAGTCGTTGAGACGTTTTGACGTATCCATGATAGAATATAGATTTTATATTTTAATTGTGCCCCAACAAACCATGTAACGTGCATAGACATTTTCAGGAAAGAATTGTTTGTAGGAAGTCCAGTTGAGTGAACTCACATTCAAACGCGTTTTCTCTTTTAGATTTATATAGAAAATGATGGGATGTGAACAGAATAGGGAAATATACCCAGTCAGGTTTTAATGGTGTCCTAATCTTTTATTTAATGTAGTTGGAAGAGTTGTTGTGTGAGAAAAATAGCAAGAGTCTAACATTCACTCAACGAATTATTCTCTAAAAAGTAAACATTATGACTGTTTAAAAGTCAGTCATGACCCTGAACTGGTCGATCTCTTCCCGGTTCAGCTGGTCAAGGAACTCGTCGGTTGCATGCTCGATGTCCTTGCTCGCCGTGATACCGCGGCCGACAACGAGAATATCTGCGCCTGCCTTTAAGGCGTCTTTCACAACTTCCACACGGATGCCGCCGGCGGTTGCGCAGAGGAGCTTCCCGCCTGCTGCCTTCTTCATCGCCGGGATGTCGCCCCACGCGTGGGCAGTCTCTTCGGTGTCGATTGCACGGTGGAGTTCGACGATGTCAGGCTTCACTTTGAGCTTCTCGATGAGCTTTGCCGGGTTCTGCACGTTGAGCATATCGATGATCGAGTAGATGCCGACCTTGCGGGCTTCCGCGATGGCTTTCTCAATGGTGGAGGTCGGGGCAAGGCCCGAGACAACGACCGCATCGGCGGTTGCATCGGCTGCCATCCGGGCTTCGAGGTTGCCGGTGTCGAGGATCTTCATGTCCGCGATGATGAACGCGTTGGGCCTGAGCTTGCGGATCTCGCCGATGACACCGAGGCCGAACTTCTTGATCAGCGGCGTTCCTGCCTCGATGAGCACGTGGTCGTTCTGCGGGACTTCCTTTAAGACCTGGGCAACCTTGCCCATGTCCACGAGGTCCATCGCGACCTGCAGGTAGGGCGGATCCCAGAGGCGCTGCACCTTGAATCCCATGATGCCGTGCGCAGCCCGGTCCTTCTCGTACACAAGGGTCTTCGTGTCCGGGAACTTTTCGAGCGCCCGGCGGAGGGCCAGTTTCGTCGCGCCGTAGTTGTACCGGTAGATCCGGTTGTAGTCCCTTGCGTCCGGGTGGACAAACGCGGATGCGAGGATGACGATATCCTCGATCTCGATGTCCGCAAAGACGCCCTCTTCGAGGCTGTCCGCGACCGCCTTTGCGACCGCTGCCTGCACGGGCCCGAACATCTCGTTCACCTGCTCCATGCCTTTCAGCGTCACCTTCGGGATGACGACCGTTGCGGGCTTCGTGAGCAGGTTCGGGCGGACGACCGCGAGGAGCGGGGTGTGCCCCATCGACAGCTGGGATACCGCGTTCGCGAACGCGATCCCGACCGGGCCTTCCTTATTCCCGAGCAGAAGGTCGATATGCGCAAGTTCCGCGCCCTCGCCTATGAGTGCTTCTCCGACAAGATACATGCGAATCGTTTATCTCCGGTTAGATATGTGACCGTCAACCATGATAAGATTACGCGGGAGTGCCCCGATCGCCCGCCGATTATACCAGCAGCTGTCCCGAAAACACGTGCACCACATGCCCGCCCAGGATCACCCGGTCGCCGGCGAGAATGACCCTGACGGTACCTCCCCGAAAAGAGCACTGGAACCCGGATAGTTCGGTTTTGTGGAGTTTTCCCCCCCAGTACGGCCCGAGGCTGCAGTGGGCGGAACCGGTGACCGGGTCCTCCGGGACACCGGCAGCCGGGGCAAAGAACCGGGAGACAAAATCGAAGTCCGGCAGATCGGAGACCGCGGTGACGATGATGCCCCGTGCGGGAAGGGCGGCAAGGGCTGCCATGTCGGGCTCGCAATCGCAGACATCAGAGGCAGCAGGGAGTTCCACGAGCAGGTCAAAACGGTTCCGCCCGACAAAGACGGGTTTCGCCCCCAGCGCCCGGTCAAGCCCGGGGACCGGCGCAGTATCATGGGCCGGTTCTGCGGGGAAATCAAGAAAGATCCAGTCTCCGTCCCGGCGGGAAATCAGCTTCCCGGACTTGGTCTCAAAAGAAATTGGCGAACCTGGCTGTTCCCGGCAGGTCTCCCAGAGCACGAATGCGGCAGCGAGCGTCGCGTGGCCGCAGAGTTCCACTTCCTGTACCGGGGTAAACCACCGCAGGTTCCAGCCATCCGGACCGGGATGGAGAAACGCAGTCTCCGAGTGTTTCAGTTCGCCGGCAACCTGCTGCATCCACGCCGGATCGGCCGGGCCATCCAGGATGCAGACCGCGGCGGGGTTCCCGCGGAAGGGATGGCCGGTGAAGGCATCCACCACATGCAGCTCGTGACCCATGATACTGGATTGGCATTCCGGTTCATAAAAGATCCGGGACTGTATGAACCGACATTTTTCGAAGACTCAAGGCACATGAATGAAAAAATGTGAGCCCGAGCCGATAGATCAATGCGGATTTGATCAGGTTTATAACTGGATCATGAAAATCACGAATATTTTATGAGTGTTCCTGCCTCAGAGCCCCTCCGGGGCACGGCGGGACAGGGGACTTTAAGAGAACTTTTGTCACCGATCCGCCTCCGGGGCTTCCTGACGGGGGCTGCGGGACTCCCTGCCTGGTAGCAGGGGGGCATGTCAGCCCCCATCATCATGACCGGTTGGACAACCGCCGGCACTCGACACGGTGGCCCCCCCTTGACCCATAGGGGTCGG
>JACTVF010000342.1 GCA_019695435.1 Methanoregulaceae archaeon
CGGCTTGAGATCCTCAAAATCCATACCAAAAAGATGCACCTCGCTGATATCAGCCTCGAGGTTATCGCTTCCCTGACCGACGGGGCCACGGGAGCAGAACTCCAGGCGATCTGCCGCGAGGCAGGGATGATGGCCGTGCGCCGCGATGCGCCATCGGTAGAGATGAAGGATTTTGCGGATGCCGTGCGCAAGGTCAAGACCGACACGACCACCGACACCCGGATGTATACCTGATCCATGGTTTTAGGAGGGGGGATCAGCAGGTGCACGGAGAGCCCGGATGAATATTCTGTTGATCCAGCGGGAAGGCACCGATCTCCACCACACCCTTTTTGCGTCCGAGACCAGCCGCCTCGCACTCCGTTTTTACCACCCGAAAAAGATCCCCTGCGGGGTTAAAATCTCCGTTGCGTCGCTCGGGAGCGCCCTGTCCCTTGTATCGGAACTGCGCTGGTACCTGCGGCGCTATGTGCGAGAGACCCTCTTTGAAGCCGAACACGGGATCTACTGCACCCAGACCCTCGCCCGGGACATCTACTACGAGCGCACGGTTATTCCAGGAAAACCGTGGGCGTTCCGGCGGCTTTATGGGTTTTCTCACGGGAGACTGGCCCGCCAGATCGTGATGTCACCGGGTTCGACCGCACAGGACTATCTGCAGGGTCTCACCGACACCGACACCACCATCGAAGTCTGGTGCATGGAAGATGAGCTGGAGGATATCGGGGAACCGATCCCGCTTGAGGATGCAGGGGAGATACCCGGTGCCGGCACCGGGGAAAACCCTGACCTGTGATCCGGAAAATATCCGACAGTCCCTCGCATCACCTTTTTGGTAAACTCCCAATGCAGGTTTACCGGCTCCTTTTTCGCGTGAACGAAAAACCCCGTGACTGTACTTAAAAAAAGTGATGCCGGGGATGACCGCTTACGGTCTGGTGATTCCGGCCAGTTTTATCGTGAACGTAAGATTCTCTCCGGCGAGGGGGTTGTTGGCGTCCCACGTTATAGTTTTCGGCGTGACATTGAGAACTTTTACCGTACTGTAGGAATTTGTCGCTCTGTAGTGGACCATATAAGATTCTCCGGCAACAAACGTTGTATTTGCGATCGGGCCGGTGCGATTTAACGTCTGGATGAGGCCCGGGTCATACGCCCCATAGGCTTCGGTGTAGGGGAGAGTCACTGTTTTTATCTGGTTTACCGACATTCCTGTCACCGCTTCCTGAACACCGGATATGGTGCTCGAATTACCCAGGGTAAACACCAGAGGAATTGTGGTGTTCATATTCGATTGATATACGGTTCCATTTTCAAACGCTTCGACATAAAACACGGATACCGTATCCCCGTTTGTCGCAACCGGCCCGGAGAAGAAGGCAAAAGCACAGATTGCCGCAGCGATGATAACGATGACCAGACCGATAGAGATCAGAAGGTTTTTTCGTTTCTGCCCCGCCCCATTATCCGGTGCCGCATCCTTCATTTCTGCGGGGGCTTCACCCTTGTCACCAGCAGCGGTTTCCGGCACGTCCGTTTTCTCTCCCTCCACGGGGCCGGTTTTATCTTCCGGGGTTTCTTCTTTTGGAGCTTCTTTTTTTGTATTTTCTTCTTTAGGAGTTTCTGGATCACTCATACTATTTCACTTCGCATGTATGCTGACTCCGGTACATCTTGGTGTTATATGGGAAAAAGTTCGCGGTCGCCGCTGGTATGAACTCTTCCCGGAACGACTGCATGAGAGTACCACCACCCGCGATACCCGCCCTGAAAAAAACGATGAGGCCGGGTCTCTCTCCTTACCGGTCAGTTAAAAAAGCAGCAGGGTCGATCGTATTTTTTCGACGTGTTTGTCCCGGTCTCGTATACGGCATACAGGTTTTATTTAAAAGAATCTTACGCAAACATCCTGCCTTCCACATCGGGAAGACCGCGGTTGAAATCGAGACGGATTTTATCGATAGCAGCAAGGAAGTCCTCCCGGGTGATCGCAGACCGCTCGTTCCTGATGGCATACATCCCGGCTTCCATGCAGATCGCCCGGAGATCGGCGCCGTTCTTCCCCTCAGTCAGGCCCGCAATCTCCGAAAGGATGACCGATTCGTCCATCGTGAGTGCCCGGGTGTGTACATTCAGGATAGACAGCCGGCCCTCTTCATCCGGCAGCGGGATCTCGATGATCCGGTCGAACCTGCCGGGCCGGAGGAGTGCCTTGTCGAGAATGTCGATCCGGTTTGTTGCCCCGATGATCTTCACGTCGCCACGGTTCTCAAAGCCGTCCATGCCGGCCAGGAGCTGCATGAGCGTACGCTGCACCTCACGATCGCCGGAGGTGTTTGCCTCGGTCCGTGAGGCGCCCACCGCATCGATCTCATCGATAAAGATAATGGTCGGGGACTTCTTCTTTGCAAGATCGAAGAGTTCGCGGACGAGGCGGGCACCCTCGCCGATATACTTCTGGACAAGCTCGCTTCCGACCACCCGCATGAAATGGGCGTTCGTCTCATGAGCGACTGCTTTTGCAAGCAGGGTCTTTCCTGTCCCGGGCGGCCCGTGGAGCAGCACACCTTTCGGGGGTTCAATCCCGATGCGTGTGAAGAGCTCGGGGCGCTTGAGCGGGAGCTCGACTGCCTCGCGGATCTCGTTTATCTGTTCCTTTAAGCCCCCGATATCCGCATAGCTCTCCAAAGGTGAATCCACGAGTTCCATGCCATAGACCTGTGCGTCAAAACTGCTCGGCAGCAGTTCGACGATAGCCAGCGACTGCTGGTTGAGCGTGCAGCGTGCACCGGCCTTTAAGTCATCAGGGTTGATGCTCGGGGAGCTCCGCACGAGAAATCTCGGGCCGGCGCTGCTCCGGACAATGACCCGGGATGTGTCGACCACGTCCACGATGGTTCCGATAATAAGCGGCGGGCTCCTGAGCTGTTCGCTCTCGCTCTTGAGTTTCCTGACCTCACGCTCGTACCGGATCTTCTGGGTCTCGATATAGCGCTTGTCCGCCTCGACCTGCCGGATCTGCTCCCGGAGCTCGAGGTTGCGTGACTCGAGGTTGCTCACCCGTTCCAGCATCTGGGTCTCAAGATCCTGCTTGTCGCTCTCGATCTGCTGGAGCTGATCGCGCAGCTGTTCGCTGAGCGTACGGTACAGCCTGCACAGTTCTTCAGGGGTCTGCTGTTCGGCAGTATCGCGGAGAATGTCGCCCATTCCGTTCCTCAAATAGGTATATAGGGAAATCGTCATATAAAGTGTTTGTGAGATTATGCAGTGCGAAATGTGTGGAGAAACGATTCGCGGCACCCCGAAGCTGATCCGTGTGGAGGGCGCGG
>JACTVF010000343.1 GCA_019695435.1 Methanoregulaceae archaeon
GCCTCCTCCGGCAGCGGGACGGACTCGTAAAACGGCTTGCCGACCTGTCCGCACAGGAACAGGAGTACAGGACGCTTGAAGGGCAGGTTGCCGGGTACCCGGCGAAAAAGCAGCATCTCGAGAGTCTTCGGGTGCAGAAGACGGAGTTCGACCGGCTCAATGGGGAGCAGCAGTTCCTCGAACGCGAACGGGCCGACCTTGCCGCACGGGTGAACAGACAGAAGGAGCAGTGCGCCCGGCTCGATAAGGACACAGAAAAAGCGGCATCGCTCCGGGCGGAGATTCGGACTGCGCTCAGGATCGTGGGCACCGTCCCGGATGCCGGCCTTGACACCATTGCCGCTGCAAAGATCGCAGAGGTCGAACGGGCCCTCGGGACCTCGTCAGCACAGCAGGATCGGCTCGCGGCCGACAGGACAAAACTCCTTGCCGACCGGGACGCCATCCACGCGGCCGGGGCTGACGGCACCTGCCCACTCTGCCGGCAGAAACTCGGGACGCATTATCCGGCAATCGAACAAGAGTTCGAGACCCGGCTCGCGGCGATCCAGGACGAGGCCATAAAAGTCCTCGCCGCACAGGAAAAACTCGCACAGGAAAAAGCCGGCCTCGATCTCATCGCCCCGAAGCTCCGCGAACTCCGATCCTGTGCAGATGCGCAGAAGATACGGGAAACCCTCGATAAGGAACTTGCCGAGCTCCTGGAAACCTTAACGAAAAAAGAAGAGGCAGGCCGGAACCTTGCCGGGCAGGTCGCCGCCCTGCACTTCGATCCGGCAGCATTTGCTGCCGCAGAAAAAGCGCTGGCTGCACTGGAGCGCATGCAGGTGCGGTACAACGAGCTCGCCCGGCAGCTCGCGCAGGCCGGCGAGATCAAAACGCATGTCGCCGGCATCGGGGAACGGATCGCACAGAACGAGGCGGCGCAGAAAGAGGCCGACGCCCTCATTGCCGCAGTGAAGTTCGACCCGTCAGAGGGTACACAGCTCGACGCACAGCTCGCGCAGGTCACGGCCGCACTCCGGGAGGCAGACACCGGGTGCGCCCGGGCCACGGAACGCTACCGGCACGCAGAGGAAAAGATCGCGGAGATAAAAAAAGAGCAGGAAAAGACCGCCGGCCTCGAACAGCGGATCGCGGCCGCAACCGAAGAGATCGAGCTCCTGAAACTGACCCGGTCGATCATCGCCGGGTACGTTCTCTACGTCATGCAGGTCGTGCGGAGCAGGATCGAGGGCGAGGTCAGCCGGATCATCAGCGAGATCACGGGCGGGCGGTACGAGCAGGTGCTCCTTGACGAGGACTTCAACCTCCTTGTCCGGGACGTAGACGACGATTATGCGATCGACCGGTTCAGCGGCGGGGAGCAGGACGACATCGCGGTCGCCTTAAGGATCGCCCTTTCGCGGTACCTCGCCGAGCTCCACAACGTGCAGGAGAGTACGCTTTTGATCTTCGACGAGATCTTCGGGAGCCAGGACGATGAGCGGAGGAACAACCTGCTCACCGCCCTGCGGACACAGGAGTCGCGGTTCCCGCAGATCATCCTCATCTCCCACATCCCCGAGATGCAGGGCGAGTTTGCCACAACCCTCGTAGTCGAGATGGGCACCGACCTTTCGAGCCGGGTAAAGGTGGTAGAGTAATGCCGGAAGACCGGGAGTACACCAGCGCCATGCAGGAAGCGGCCGGCCGGATCCGGGCCACGATCCCTGCAAATCTCGTGGAGCTGTTCGCAAAAGAGAGCGGGATTACCGCCGCGGATTTCAATCCCTGCACCCCCGCTCCCTGCGGCGAGGTCTGCGCCGTGGACGGAAGCAACGTTGTGCTCCTCGAATCCGGCAGCATGGCGCTTGCGGTCGTCCGGGCGGCCCAGACCACGTTTGTCGATATGGAACGGAGCCGGCGCTCGCTCACCCCCATGACTTTTGCCCTGATCGGCCCGGAGGAAGAGAATGCGGACTTCCCGGTCATCTATGCCGACTGCTTCGGCCACCCGCCGGGAAAACCGCTGCCAAACGAGGACGTCTCGCGGGTGGCCGGCATCCTCCGGGACACGCTCGAATACTGGGTGACCGAGACGATGGCGCGGGAACTCGGGCCCGGCGCTCTCCTCCTCCGGGACGGCCCATTACGGGTCTCGCACGAGAGCCACAACCCGGTCCTCACCCGGATTGCGCTTACATGCAACGACCGGGAGATCGGCCTTGCCGGCATCAGCAAGCGCTCGGCCGCAACATGGGGGGGCGGCCACCCGCTCCTCCCCGCGGTCTTCGGGCTTGCCAAAGCCTACGCGGTCAAAGCCCCGTGGTGGATCAAGATCGATCCCGCCCTCCTCGACCATGCCCCGTTTGAGCAGTGGCAGCAGGGTGAGATCTATGTCGCCAGCCTCCACCCACGGACAAAAGGGCCGCTCAAGATCGAGCTCCCCCGGGGCACCAAAACAGACGCCGCAGCCGGGATCATGAACCGGCTCGCCGGCTGTTCAGCGGACGGCCGCATTCCGGGCTACCCGTACCCCCTCTTCGATGCCCACCGCGCGGTTGCCCTGACCGAAGAGATCATGGCACAGGTCAGGGGTGACCTGCTCGGCCGGCTCGCGGAAGCCGGCATCGATCGGCAGACCTATGAGATCCTGTTCGGAGATTACCATGATGAATTTGCGCGATACTGAAAACGCTGACCCATCGAAATACCGGCTCATCGGCAGGAGCGTACTTTCCTACCGCTTCATCGCCCCCCACAGCGAAACACTCTACATCGGCGATATCAAGAAGATTGTCGATACGACCAAAGGCGCGACCTTCTTTGCAAAGATCACCGACCTCTCCCACGACAGCAACTTTGCCGACCCGAAGTGGGACACCCGGGCCTATGCCGAACAGTTCTACGGGCTTGGCGAGGACGTCTTTATCACGGTCGATGCCGTCCCGCTCGGGTTTGTCGACAGGGACGGGAAATTCCACAAAGCCCGCACCCTCCCCTCCAAGTTCTCCACGGTCGAAGACCCCACGGCCGAGGACTTCCGCTTCCTCACTGAGCAGATGGGCGAGATCGAGGTCGGCCTCATGCGCAGCGGCCAGGACGTAATAAAAGACGTCGCCGTCCGGATCCCGGCCCGCGTCCTCCCGCAGCACATGGGCGTGTTTGCCACCACCGGCATGGGGAAGTCCAACTTCATGAAGACCTTCTGCGCCTCGTGCATGAAGGAGAAGAAGTTCGGCCTTTTGATTGTCGACCCGCACGGGGAGTACGTGAGCGGCGGCAAGTCATCCACGGGCGAACCCACCAAGGGCCTCGTCCATTATACGAACGGCAGGGACGGGC
>JACTVF010000012.1 GCA_019695435.1 Methanoregulaceae archaeon
CTCCCAGCCGAGAAGGCGTTGGATTGGGTAATCGTTTGCCAAAGGGTCGGACCAGTTCCGCTGAAGCCAGAGAATCCACTGAATCCAGAGTAGCCAGATGTGCCCGAATAGCCGCTGTAGCCAGAAGTTCCAGAGGTTCCAGAATACCCCGTGTAGCCCGATGTCCCAGAGGTTCCTGAATACCCTGTGTAGCCCGAAGTCCCAGAATAGCTTGAGTAGCCACTGTAACCCGAAGTCCCCGAAGTCCCCGAAGTCCCTGAATAGCTGCTATAACCAGAATAACCAGAAGTCCCAGAATACCCTGTGTAGCCTGAGGTACCCGAATAGCTTGAATAGCCAGAATACCCCGATGTTCCAGAATAGCTCGAATAGCCAGAGTAGCCAGACCCGCCAGAGTAGCCAGAAGTACCAGATGTTCCTGAAGTGCCAGAGTATCCCGTATACCCTGATGTTCCAGAGTAGCCTGTATAGCCCGAAGTTCCAGAATACCCCGTGTAGCCCGAAGTTCCAGAATATCCAGAATAGCCGCTGATCCCGCTCCACCCCGAGACGCCGCCCGAGACGCTTTCCATGTTGTAGTTGGCATATAGGACCGTGCAAACATTCCCGCCCGCGGTAATGTCCTCGACTCTAACATCAAAATAATCACCAACCTGGACGCCCGTGATCACCCCCGTGATCATCACGGGGGTGACCTCGTTGCTTGCCGAGCATCTCACCTGCACTATGTGGTCGGTAATGCCGACGCCATTCTTGAATATTTGGAAGACCAGGTCCTGGTTGGTGCTGTTGGTAATTGGCGACAGAGAGCAGCTTGTGACGTAGGTTCCCGCGGTGTCCGCCACTATTGTATTGGCGTTGTAGTGGCACCCGGAATTGTCGCCCGCTGCCCACATGGTGTTGATGACGTAGAAGGTGCTGCCGGAGGCCATGCTGATGCCGCTGACAGCCCCGGCATTGTCCAGGGTCATCTCGCCATATGCCGCCGCATTCTGCGGCGCCATCCCGGAGAAGCCCGAGACGCCGGAGTAGCCTGAAGCTCCCGAGTACCCAGATGTTCCAGACGTCCCAGAATAGCCCGTGTAGCCGCTGGTTCCAGAGTAGCCCGAAGCCCCAGAAGTTCCCGAGTACCCAGTATACCCAGACGTCCCGGAATAGCCCGTGTAGCCCGATGTCCCAGAGTAGCTTGAGTAGCCGCTGTATCCTGACGTTCCAGAAGTCCCGGAGTATCCACTGTAGCCTGAAGTCCCAGATGCACCGCTGTATCCAGTATAGCCACTGGTTCCAGAGCAGCCAGTGTACCCAGAAGTTCCTGAAATACCTGATGTGCCTGAATAGCCCGTGTAGCCGGAAGTCCCCGATGTTCCCGCTGGCCCGCTGAAGCCTAGTCCGCTGAAGCCTGAAGCCCCGGACGTTCCCGACTGGCCGACATAGCCCGATGAGCCGCTGGTTCCCGACGCTCCCGATGTTCCCACGCCTGAGTAGCCGGATGTTCCCGCCGCGCCTTGCAACGCGTAGATCGCCAATGCCGGGCTATAGTAGGCTCCGCTCTGGATGGTGACCGTGCCGGCGTAGTCCGTGGACACCGTGACATCCACGGCGTCCCCGGCATTCAGGTTGATCATGAAATTGGTGCTGAGCAGAATCTTGCCGCCCGCATAGACGCTGTAAGTCTGCGTGGCTATGCCCGTCCCGTTCACCCTGATCGAGATGGTCCCGAACGTCCCTCCGCCGGTCAGCATGTAGCAGCCGGCTTCGATCAGATAGAACCCGTTGGAGGGCGCGAAGCATGCGGACGAATACCCTGCGGGGCCCGCCCTGGACGGCTGCCAGTACGGCGTTGGGCTGCCCGTGTCGTACAGGACTTGGTCATACAGCACGGGAGACGGGTTTGGGTTGACGCCGCCGGACGACGCGTACGTTTGCGGCCCGTCATTCCACGTCCGCACGCCATTAAATGACGCGACGCCCGGCCCGGGCAGCCCGCTGTACCCGGACGTTCCAGAAGCACCCGGGCCGCCTGGCACGCCCTGGACGCCGCTAGTTCCCGAGTAGCCCGACACGGCGCCCGCTACCTGGTACCGAAGCCAACTGTCGGCATACAGGGTCAGGTGATAGGGAGTTGCGTAATAGAATTCGTTGGACCAATATAGTGACAGCGTGCCGGCCGCGGTGGTCTGTATCCAGCCGTACAAGTTAATGTACAAGTCATTGCCGCCCCCGGGCGTGCCCCCTGCGGTGGCGATCAGGGTATTGTACCCCAGAGACGGCATGTAGTTTTGGAGCGCCGTGTCGGCGAGCGACGACCCATTGGGAGCCAGCGTGGTCTGATAATTGTTCTGGAGGACTGCGGATGCATAGGTGCCGGTATAGTAATAGCCGAACTCCACCCCGTCCTCTTCGTTAGACAGAAAGTGGAACTGCCCGGTAACGTAAACGAGCGAATTGGCGGGCAGGGCCAATTGCAGATAGGGGTCTATGGTCGGGCTGGAAGGGTCTCCGCCAGGCTCAGGGTTGCCCGAACTGTCCTTTCCGCGGATCGTGTTGGACGGGCTAACGACGATGCCGTAGCCCACGAACGGGGCAAAGCCAGAGTAGCCTGATAGGCCGCTGGCTGCGGACGCCCCGGATTGCCCGGAAGCTCCACTCTGCCCTTGTCCGCTGGCCCCGGAAGCCCCTGAAATTCCAGCCCCGGAAAAACCGCTGGTTCCAGAGCAGCCCGTGTAGCCCGAAGTCCCCGAAGCCCCGGAATAGCTGCTATAGCCCGATGACCCAGAAGTTCCTGAATATCCCGATTGTCCGGATATTCCAACTCCTGAAAAGCCGCTGGTTCCCGAATATCCCGGGCCGCCGATTCCGCTATAGCCCGACGTGCCCGATTGCCCAATGGTCCCGGACGTCCCGGACGTCCCGGACGCGCCGCTGAACGCGCTGGACCCGCTCTGCCCGCTCTGTCCGCTTTGTCCGCTTTGCCCAATGGCTCCCGACCAGCCGCTTTGGCCCGACGGGCCCTGGTAGCCCGAGTAGCCGACCGAGCCAGAATACCCGCTTTGGCCGCTCCATCCGGACTGTCCAGAACCGCCCGACGCCCCCGAGAACAGCCCTGTCTCGGATTGCCGGGCATGGACGCAGGGATTGCATTCATGGGCGCCGACCTGGCCGCAGGAACAGCGGACGGAGACGCGCGGGCATGGGACGGCGGCGTCGACCTGCCTTGTTGGCAACGCGACGGACACCTGCGGAATGGACTGGGAAGCCTTGACCTGCTCGGGCATTTTGGCTCCAATTAGGCGGAGGTCGAGTTTGGAACCAAATGGATGTCGCCCCAAATGACTACGTTCCTGTATTTGCCCTTGCCGCTATATCCGCTGAACCCGGAAAAGCCGGAATAGCTGGGCGTCGGGCCGATTTCCAGTTCCAAGCTGTAGACGCTGTTCGCAAGCAGGCCGCCCAGTCCTGCCGTGGCGGTCGCGGGAATGGTGATCGCGAAGCTCCCCGCGGGCCCGTCCAGTATCAGGATGTCGCCGCTCGTGGTGGATATCTGCCACAGGGCATTGGCGTCGGGCGCGTAGGGATCCGTCTTGCAGGTCATTGTGATTACGGCGGCGCTTATGTCGGTCGGGTTGTTGCAGCCCACCTCGAACGACACGGGTATGTACTGCGTGGTTCCCGCAGGAAAGCAAAGGTCCAGCCTCTTTGACATTAGCGCATTCTCCTCGCGGACAGCCTGCTGTACGTCACCGGTGGGCCGCCCGTGGCGGCATTGATGTCGCACTTGAGGTAGACGTAGCCGGTGGTCGTGGTGTTGATTCTCCAATTGGCGATGGTCGCCGACGTCCAGTCCGAATAGGTTGCCTCGTAATGCACGTATATCCCGATCTGGTTGTCTCCCATGACATGGTCGGTGGTCGTCCCCGCGCTGTACTGCGACAGGGCGATCAGGTTTTCCTCGTTGCCGCCAATGGACGGGTTGGCCCCCGCGTTGTCGACGGTCACCTGCCCCGTTACCTGCCAGTCGCCGGCGGTCAGGGACAGCGACAATAGGTTTTGCCAACTGCCCGTGGCATTTGTCCCCACCGAGTCGTTGGCGTAGGCGACCTCGCCAATGTACCCTGTTGCGGCATTGGAGCTGTTCGTCACTCCCAGGGCGGGCCATCCCGTCGGGCCCACGTTCCCGCTAAACCCCGAAGCTCCCGTATAGCCGCTGGTCCCGGACGAGCCGATCGATCCGCTGGTTCCCGAGTAGCCGCTGAAGGTGCCGCTGAAGCCGGACGTCCCGGACGCCCCGGGCCCGCCGATCGCCCCCGATTGTCCGCTGGCTCCCGACGTGCCCGATTGCCCGCTATAGGTGCCGCTAAAGCCCGAGACGCCGCTTATTCCGCTCGCCCCGGACAGGCCGATGCCCGAAAAGCCGCTTCCCCCCGATCTGCCCGATTGTCCGCTCAGCCCGGACGAGCCGCTGAAACCGCTGGGGCCGCCGCTAAAGCCCGATGATCCTGAAAAGCCCGAACCGCCCGACGCGCCCAATATCCCGCTGGTTCCGCTGATCCCGCTTTCCCCTATCGCCCCGCTCTGCCCGGACGTCCCCGATTGGCCCTGATTGCCGCTGAACGCGCTGAAGCCGCTGGCTCCAACGGCTCCCGAATAGCCGCTCGGCCCGCTATACCCCGAGTCCCCGTCCGTGCCCGATTGGCCGCTGGCCCCGGAAACGCCGTACCCGATGCCGCTATACCCGGAAATGCCGCTCCATCCCGAATGCCCGCTGATGGCGGCCGGGCCGATGGCCCCCGAGAAGCCCGATGCGCCCGATCCGTTCTGCATCCATTGGCATCCGCAGCGGCAGGACGGCAGGTGGGAGCAGGACTGTTTCTCGGCGTACCAGGATGAGTTTTCGCAGCCGTTCATATGCGTTTCTTTCCCGTTTTTTTGCCGGCAATCCTATTGCTGGGAAATGGACAGGGTTCCCAATAGAAACTGCACGGGAACTCCCGACGTGAATGTCACCGTGGACGTCAATGGGCCGGCATACATGAGGTTCCCTCCAACGGCGGCGTCAAAGATCGCTATGCCTCCCGTGGGCGGCGTGACCGTTCCCCAGCCGATGCCGCCCGGCGTAGGGAAGGCGATCGTGACCGCGTTCGAGCAGGATTCCGTCGACGTGGCTGGAAAGCTTGCGGCGGTCGTGGCGACGCTGGCTCGGGCATAGCCGACAGCGTTTCCGGCAGGGTCGGCCACTTCCGTTCCTCCGCTTCCATCCTTTGCGGGAAGGGTCGAAAATATCCCAATGTAAAGCGTGGCCGGAGGCGTATACGGCGCCGCATTCAGCAGGAAGTTTAACAGCGCGTTCGCCCAGTAGTTGCCGGTGTTTCCCATAAGATTTTCGGGCGAGGGTACTGCTGGCTTCAGCCAGCAGGGGAATCGCCCGCATCCTCCTCTCCAGATGCGACGCCGTAGTTCGGAAGGAATTGTCCGAGCGATGGCATTGTAATTAGTCCTTGACTTTCGTGACTTCCCGTGCCATAATATATCCATGGACGGGAGAGTCAAGCTGTCCGAGGCGGCTAAAATCCTCGGAATGTCCCTTAGGCAAACAAAGCGCCATGTTTACGCCGGCAAGATTCCAAACATCATCACCGACACCGGCAGGCGGTTTGTGCCTGTATCCTGGCTTAAAACACAGGTTGGCGAAGGCCCCTCTGCAGGCAGTCGGTGCGCTATCTACAGCCGGGAGTCCAGTAGTGAGAACAAGACAGCCCTCGCCAGCCAGACGGATGTTCTCAGGAAGTACGCCGCGGCTAAAGGCTGGACCATCGTGCGCGCGGTTGAGGAATTTGGCAGCGGGGTCAATGACCAGCGCAAGAAACTCCACTCGCTGTTGTCCAAGCGGGATTATGACGTGCTCTTGGTCGAACACAAAGACAGACTTACTCGCTTCGGCTTTTCCTGGTTTGAGGCCACTTGCCCATTCAGGATTGAAGTGATAAACCGGGCCGAGAACGAAACCAATGACCTCATGGAGGACCTGGTGGCCATACTGACAAGCTTCTCCGCAAGACTGTATGGTCAGAGGCGTGGAAGAAAGAAGAGTTTGGCCGCCATCAAGGCGCTCAAGGAGGTTTAGGTGCTGCGGGCAGTTAAGGTTTCCCTTAGAGGGGCCACCCAGCGCAAGCTCGGCAAGCTCGAAGCCCTGCGGCGCGAAGTCCGCGGCTGCACCCAGCGGTACATGGACTCCCTTTGGACTGAACCCGGCAGACTTGACGCTAATACACTGAACCGCGTCAGCGGTGGGAGTTTGTCTTACCGGCACCGCTCCAACTGCCTCAAGGTCGCCCTCGAAACCTTGTCCGCCACCAGAAAGGCCGCTAAGGCCACTGGCTTTATGTGTGGCAAGCCGCGCGTTCACGGCTCTACTAGACTCAGTTCCCTTGTGGCTAAGATTGAAGCCGGAAAGGGAAGCTTCGGCTATGTGCTCAAGGTCTCTGGGCTGGCCAAGGGAAATCCGATAGTTGTTCCGTTTAAGTCTCATGCGCGGCTTAACCACTGGCTCGGCAAGCCCGGCGCCAAATTGTTGCAGGGCTGCACCCTTGGCGACAAGTGGGCCGCCCTGTGGATTGAGATTCCAGACAGAGAAGTTAAGGAAACCGGGAAAGCCATTGGCGTTGATGTTGGCATCAATAAGTTGATGGTTGACTCTGACGGGGCCAAGTATGGCGTTGAAATGAAAGCTGTTTGCCGGCGCGTCAGGCGTTGTATGCCGGGTAGTAAGGGTAAGCGGCGCGCTTGCGCGGCTCGGCGGGATTACATTAACCGGCAAGCTAAACTTTTGCCGTGGAAAGACCTCGCCGTTATCGGCGTGGAGAAGTTGCGGGATTTGAAGAAAGGCAAGAGCAAGAAAAGAAGCAAAGAATTTCGCAAGGCGGCCGCGCCTTGGACATACCGGCAGATGCTTGATAGGATTGAACAACTCGCGCAAGAGAACCGTGTTCGTCTTGTGGCTGTCAATCCGCGCAACACCTCCCGGACATGCCCTCGCTGTGGATGGGTGGCGGCCGAAAACAGGAGAGGAGAGAAATTTCAGTGCGTCATTTGCAACTACAGCGGTGACGCCGATCACGTCGGAGCACTGAATATTCTCGCACGCACTCTCGGCAACTCGCAGGAGTCTATGGTCCCTGCGCCGCCTGGCGAAGAACAACGAGGTTAAAATGTCACACATTTTGACTACCATTGCTGCCCGAACTGCGGCCTGTCTGTACATCGGGACGTAAATGCGGCTCGCAACATATTGAAGCGAGCCTTGGCCCGGACTGGGCCAAAAAACGGCATCGCTAACCTTGTGCTCCAGCATGGACATCCCCTTCAGCAGTCCGTGTCGCCACGGGGTCGTTTTAGAAGCCCCCGCCTTTAGGCGGGGGAGTAGTCACACTAGTGACGCAAAAAAAAGGAGCGAGGCTTCCGCTGTCGCCTGAAGGCGCCTTGTGACACTCCGCCACCCCTAAAGGGGTGCGGCTTCTCGGTTCGCTTGGACCAGTTCCCGACCTGGAACCATCCCCGAAGGGGCTGCCCGCCCCATTTCTTTTCCCAGTCTTTCTGCTTCTTCAATCCTTCCCGCCACCATCAGCCACCTTTTCAGGATGTTGATGGCGGCGTTAATGTCCCTGTGAATCACAAGCCCGCAGAACGGACAGTCGTAAACCCGCTCATCAAGCCCCTTTCTGACGATTTTCCCGCACCTGCAACATTCCTGGCTCGTTCCCCTCGGCTCGACTGCCTTGATGGCGGAGCCAGCGTTCGCAGCTTTGCTCCCGAGCCTTTGAAGAAACAGTCCCCAACCAGCGTCCAGGATGTTCTCGGACTTCGCACAAACCTTCTTGCCGTTCTTTTTGTCTTCCACTGCCTTCCTGATCAACCCCATGATGTCCAAGTCCTCGACAACGATGGGATTGAAGTTCTCGACCAGCATGTTCGCGAGCTTGAAGTGGAAGTCCCTTCTATGACGCTCGACCTTCAAATGCTTCCTGGCTAATTTTTCTCTTTGTTTCGCTCTTCTCTTCGACGCCCTTTCCTTATTATCCAGCAATCTTTGCTCGTGCTTGACTTCGTCCAGGGCTTTCTTAAGCAGCCTTGGATTCTTGATCTTCTCGCCGTCGGACAGGACAGCGAAGCTGTTCAAGCCCAAGTCTAGGCCGACGGGATTGTCCAATTGGCTTGGCTTCGGTTCTGGGACTTCGACTCCAAGGAAGGCGTACCAGCCGTCTGCCTTTCTCTTGACGATACAGGTCTTGATCTCGCCAATGATTTCGCGATGAAGGTTGATCCTGATTCTGCCTATTTTTGAAAGGGAGAGCCTCTTGCCCTGAAGCCCGAAGCCGTTTCCGTATTCCTTGAACGAAAAGGAGTTGAAGAAATACTGCCCCTTGAACCTTGGAAAGCCTGGCTTCTCGCCATTCTTGAGTCTCCTGAAGAAAGCTTTGAAGGCAAGATCAAGCCGCTTCAGAGACCCTTGAAGGACGTGGACATGGACGTCTTCGAGCCAGGGCTTTTCCTTCCTGAGTTCCTTAAGGTACTTGGACTGGTCATAGAAGCTGGTGGAATACTTGGCATAGCGATACATGTTGACGCGGTCTTCAAGCCCCCAGTTGTAAACGTAGCGGGCTGCGTCAAGCATGTCGATGAGCCGCTGCTTTTGGCACTTAGTAGGCTGGAGCTTGAACTCATAGGTCTTGAGCATCAGATGCCTTTTTGCTTTTCGATGTATTTTTGAATCATCTCTTGGGATACATTTCCAGCAGTAGAAGCAAAATAGGACGATGTCCAGAGGGACGGCAACTTGCACAGTTCTGGGTATTTCTGTCTCAACAGCCTGGATGTACTGCCCTTGCATTGGTTGACCACGAAGGCCGCATCGTTGGTTGGAAAAGTACGAACGAAGAGATGAACATGGTCTGGTGCGATGGCAAGATTAAGCACCTGCCAGCCATGTTCTTCGCACTTTGTTTCAATCATGGCCTTCAGGTCCTTGGCTACGTCTCCGACAAGGACTTTCTTGCGACGCTTGGGGCACCAGATGAGATGGTAGATGATTAGGTGAACCCTGTGTTCGTCCCTTTGATAGTCCATGTTTTTGTCTCCTGTAGTTCTACAGTTTATATTCTACAGGCAGAAACACTAATCCTTCAACAATTCTTCATGCGCCGCCTATCCGCTGACCCCTAAAGGGGTGCGGCTTGCGGCGGCGAAAAATCTGTCAACTTGGTATCCTCAATTGTACGCTCAAATTGTACGCCCAATTGTTGCCCGGGTTATTTGCCAGGTCCGTATCGCAATAGACGTAGACGTAGTTCATTCCAATAGCCAAGCGGGAAGCGGGGACGACTATGGATTGCGGAATTATGGCCGCGGCCTGGGCGGCGGTTTGGGCCACCAAAAACGTGCCCGTTCCCGCAGCAAACCAATCCGCTGCAACCGGGGGATTGGAAACGGCCGGATTGAGATAGTATTCGAGATTATACGAGCCTCCGCCTATCTCGGCCCCTAAGGTAAGGACGCCAAAGGGTATTTCCGTGCCCATTGGTATATTTAGGCCAATGATGCTGCGATAGCGGTAGTAGTTCCCCGCGGCCAGCCCGGTACCGACTACGACCCCGGTGTAATTGGTCAAGGAAATTATCGGATAGGGAGGATCTTCGTGATTCCCGAACGGCGAATCCAGCATCTCCGCAGTGTATGTGGTTATGTCCGCGGACAGGTAGTTCAAGCTGGCCGTCAGGGTTCCCACTCCGAGCAGGGTACAGGCGAGAGTTGACACGGGCTCGCCAAACTGCCCGCAAGGGCTTTGCCAGACCGATCCGCAGGAGGACTGTTGGGCGTAGGACCAGGCCATTGCGGACTCCTATGAAATGGTTTGGGCGACCCAATGCCTGGCGTCAATATTCAGGTCCACGTAGCTGATTTGAGTGGTTTTCAAGAGGTACGTCGGCAGGGACACCGTGACTTGGGCCGCAACCGTTCCGCCGAAGTTGAAGGTGGCGATCATGGCGCCGACATTTGGGGCTCGGGCGACTTGCAGCGCTTGGTAGGACACAACTATGTTGGCGTTGGTGAAGTACATCGGGCTAATTACCTGGGTCTCCGTGGCTGCCGTTCCCGAATATCCCATGTATGGCGCCCGCCTCGCCACCCTGCTGTTTCCATCCTGTGAATATAGGCTATAGGACGCGGAATATGCGACCGTGGGCGGGCTGCCATAGGCGCCGCTCGCCGTTCCCGGATATATCCACAGGTTGTCGGTAGCGTACCACGAATCGGTTAGGACAGTGGGCTTGGATACAACGAAGAGAGTGGGGTTTGCGCTGGCCCATGTTCCCGCCGCCAGGGCCGCTCCGTCCACGTTCGGACTTTGCTCTATGGGCACGCAAAACAGCCACTGGTCCCATGTTCCCATTACCGTCATGTACCTGGTTGGGACCGATTGCATCCATGGCTGCGGCTCGGGGTAATTGGCCTGCGGGCCGTATATGCCGTCCTTCAGCCGGTTTATTGCGTCGCTGATCGCCGTTTGCCTGGACGCGGAGAACCTGTCGCCGATCTGAGTCTGGTTCAATATGTTTGGCGGCTGAAAATTGTCCATCGTTAAGTCGCCTGGGTGCCGGGCAGGTTCAGGACGCTGCTGAAGTCGCACGTTTGGTACATTTGAAAGACAAACGGGTTTGCGTCGGGCGGTATTTGGCCGCCTGAGAGGTATGTTGATCCCTCCGGCGCCGACTCATTCGGAGCCCCGCTGCCATTATTGATCGTGTACCACGCCAACGCTTGCCATGGCGACATGCAGCTGGTTCCGATATATGGGCCGACCGTGGCAAGGACGCTGGAGGCAGGAGGGACGTATTCGGCGGAAGTCGCCGTTCCGCTTCCGCCGTATGGCTGCGGTGGGTATGCGAGCTGCCCGACCTGGAACTCATAGGTGACGCAATAGCTCTGCGATTCGTCAAGGGTGGTATTCTCGATTCTCGTGCACAGGGCGCATTGCGCGTTTATGACGCCGATCGAGGGCCATGGGTCGGACAGGTCCCAATAGGATGAATTGACATACCCCACGTACTGGTTATTCCTGGGCTGGGTTTCGCGGCGCTGGAACCTGAGCAATACGGTCGGAACCTGGATGGAAGCCGTGACCCGGGTATTGGGCTGCCCGGGGCGGAACGGAGGCCCCAGGGAGGTGGCGCTTGGGCTTATGTTCACGGCCTGCAATACGCCATTGACGTTCGCCTGGGTTGTGATATTGTAGGAGTTCGTTCCGCCGCCCGCCCCGGTTCCCCCGCTGCAATACGGGACGACCATGACGTTGCCCGCGATATCGGTGGACGTCTCTATCGTTTGGACGGATGACGATATTATCAGCAGGGCCAGGGCGCTGTCGTTGTCAGCGTTTGCCTCCTGGGTCAGGCCGTTCATCATCTGATAATCGACCGTGACCCTCGCCTGGGTGGACGTGATGGCCTTGCATTGGATGACGTCCGCGCAGAAGGCGTTCGTGGTATTCCAGTTGTTGGGAAAAAAGATGGACGGATGCGGGGCCCCGCGCATGGGCAACTGCATCTCATCGGGGTATTCTTGGGCGACGTTGAAGACCACGTTCCACAGCGTGCTTGTTGGGATCGACATGTCGCAATTGTCAAGGATGAAGGTCCTGCGGCATTTCGGGCCTTCCTTGGAGTACTCGAAGGTCTGGTCGCCCTCGGTGACCTGTATGTCCGGATAAGTCGTAGGCATTGTAATTAGTCCTTGACTTTCGTGACTTTCACTATGCAACCGCCCTCGGTGGCAATGGGTTATTGTTGTTTCGGTTTACGGCGTCGAGGATCTTATAGAGCACGACGACTTCTTGCGAATGCTGGGCTTGGAGGGCGCCTCCTGCTATGGCCCCAATGGCGGCATGGCCCGGGCCATGTCCTCCTGCACCGGCGGGCTGTTTATTGGATGTCAATATCGCCTTTTCAAGAAGGCTTTTTTGGGACTCTGCCTCCTCAAGACGTTCTTTTCCAATCTCCGGAATGACCCCTAATTTTTGCAGGATATATCCCATCCCGGGAATGGGTCCGGCCACCCCTATGGCCGCATTCGCATAATCCTCCCACGTCGACTTGCCCTTTATGAGCTCGGTATTGACCTCCGCAAGCCGCTTTTTCATGTTCTCCAGGCTGTTGCTCCTGATGGCGTCCGTGGTCTTGTTGAGCCCCGTTGCGTATGCGTTTATTGCTTCGGTTCCGGCTTCGAACGCACTCTTTGCCGCCAATAGCGTCCCGACAAAGATGGCTATCGGGCCTAGCCCCGACTCGAAGGCCGCAAAGACGTGATGCACCGCCCCTAGCGATACTCCTGCCGCTTCCCCAATCAAGTGCAAGTTATTGCGGGACATAAGCAGCGACGCATTGAACTTGTCCATGCCCGCGCCGCTTTTTTTCGCGGCGTCGCCAAACCAATTGACGGTGTTACCGGCCTTTTGCATGCCCGACGTGAACTCGCTCTGATCGGCCGTCAACAGCAATTCTAATCTGCCTGCGTCAGCCACGCTTGCCTCCCGCCATCACCCCGAATCCCGCAGCGAAGGCCCTGCGCTTGTGTTCGATCTCTTCCTCGGTTATCGGCGTGGGGAACAGCATGTAGTCGCGGGCCTCGGCCAATTCCCTGGATGAATTCTGCAGCATGATCCTGGCTCCGATCAGGTCGGCAACCTCGTCGCTGGGCGAGCGCAACCCGCCGGGGGCGTAGTAGCCGAAAAAGCTCCGCCATTCCTCGAACTGCTCGGCGGTGAGGCAGGTCTTGCACTCGTCTGCCGTCTTAAAGCCCAGTTGCCAACTCACATAAAGCCACGAGAATAGCTCTGAGCTTAAACTTTTTTTTGGACGGCATCCTTCGCCTCGGCGGTGAAGCAGTTTATGTCGGCCGCCTTCTTAGCCAGCCTGTCCAGCACCAGGCCGTCGATCTCGCCCAGTTCCTCGGGCTTTTCGAAAATGCTCTTCCCGTCCGCGTCGCAGAGCGTCAGTTGCAGGAGCAGCGGCTGAAGCTTGACGAACGCGACGCTGCCCTGTCCCTTTTCCTTTTCGTCCGACGCGGCGTAGAGGGCTTCCAAATAAGCGTCCCTTTGGTGCCCATTCATCCTGCGGATGAAAAGGCCGCCGACGCCAAGATCGGCATCGTTGACGAGTTCGATCTTGCTCTTGACCGCCAATATCTGGTGCTTCAAGCTGCCCATAAGTTGACGAGGCGGGGACTGTCGCCTTCAGGCGACAGCGGAAGCCTCGCTCCTTTTTTTTGCCGGAATTGTATTGACTATATCCTTGGCGGAGATATAGTCAAGAGCATGGAAACGAGATACCGAAGAAATCACTCGGCCTCCTAGCTCGCCGCCTTTCCCGTCACGGCGCCGGTGTCGGAATAGCTGTTGTCCAATACGTCCGTGATGACCAGGACGATGTTGGCGATCAGCGCCTTGCCGTCCAACTCGCCTTCAAGCTCGTAGCTCTTCATCCATGCGAGGCATTTCGCTGTCTGTTGGGCGCCGCCATCTGGAGTCGCTGGGGTCGCTGGGCCGTAATTGATCGTAATGTAATCGACGCCTGGAAACGACGACGTCCCGGCTGGGTTGATCGGCGACGTGACCGTGGAATCGTGCAGTATCTGGAGGTGGAGCTCGCCCGGCTTTATGTAGGCCGATGGCATGTACATCTTGTTTCCGAAATTGTACTCGCCGGAAGCCGTGGGCAAAACGTTCATGTTCGTCAGCTCAATAGACTCCCGGTTAACCTCCGGCCAGTTAAAGCGCACGATTTGGACGGGCGAGGACGAAAACGCGCTCATTCCCGTTATGGTGGCAAGCGCCTGCCCATGCGTGAGACCGCCGCCGGCATAATTAGGCATTTTTGTTTCTCCCTAAGCGGTCAAGCGCTTGGCTTGGCCATTTCCGTTTCTATCTTTTGCTTCAGTTCCTTCGCCGTTATTTCCGTCGCCTCGGCCGCGTTCCGTTCCAATGCGGGACCCATGAACGGGACCTTCTTCTGAATTCTCTTCCCGGGACCGGTCGAGCCGCCCTCGGCCATGATCGCGTAGTACGCGTCTCCCACCCCGACCCGAACCTGCGTCTCGCCCGACTTGGAGCGGGACGATATGTTCATTTGGCTGATCAGGTGGCCGGTCCTGTACGGCGCGTTCCCTATGGCGTCGGCAAGGATTGGCTCCGCGCCCTTCTTCATTGCCGCGGCCATGAACCGCTTGGCCACCTTGTCGGGCAGCGCCTTCAGCTTCTCGGCCATCTCCTTGACGCCCTTGACCTCAATCTTCACGTCATTCTTTTCCCGCCCGGGACGCCAAGTTCCTACTGCCCGCCAAGTCCCTGCGGATGGCGGCAATGTCGTCGCGGATCTGGATCAGGCTGATGTTGATGCTGGCGATGCTTGCTGCCGTCTCCTTCTCGAACGACTCGATGGAAGCGTGCTTTTCCGCCTGCTCCTGCCACTTCACGTCGTCGGCGGACAGGCTCTTGTCGTGGGAGTTTAGGGTGAACAGTCCCCATGCGAACAGGCCGGTGCAGGCGATCACCAGGGCGATCACGGTGTTGCGGAGGAGGGCGGAGTCGTGCATTGTCATTATCCCACGGGCGGCTCGTCGTACGGAGCGGCAACTTGGTCGCTGATGAACGGATAGGAGAACGTTATGGGAATGGTGCAAATGAACGCTTCCAGCCCGCCCAGGAACTTGGACACGGGCTTCTCGTGGAACCTTCTTTCCGGCTTTCCCGCCTTCATTTTCAGGGCCGTCCTGTTTTCCCCGTACCGCCAAACATCGTTCGTCGCCCAGCCCGTCCACAGCATGGCGAGTTGGTTGTACACGGGCCCGAAGTCGTATGAGACGTCCGCAGGAACCGGGAAGAACAGTTCCGCCGTCAGCGAGAACATGGAATTAGTGGTCAATAGGTCGGACTCTATTTCCGAGGGCATGCCTATGACCAGGACATAACCCGTGTCGGCGATCCGAGTCCAGAAGTCGCCGTTTGCCAGGAGCTCGACCTGGCCGACGACCACGTTGGACGGGACCATGTTCGGGCAATTTTGGGCAACCGATTGCAGGTCCAACTGGAATTGGTAGAATGCCGAGTTTGCCATCAGCGGGTCAAAAGCCTCCTGGCGACATGGCGCGTGGTTTCCAGGACGTAGGACGCCCTAAGCGAGTCCGTCCTCCACTTGTCCACGGACCAGTCCCAGCCCTCGTAATATATTTGGGCGTTGAAGCTCGGCTCGTACCTGGGCGGGAAGCCATCCTGCGTGGGAACCACGAATTCCCTGTGGCAATGCTGTTCCTGCAGGGCGCCGTCGTTGACCGCGTCGAAAGTCTCCTTGCCCGGTATGGACCAGAGCGTTTGGACGCAGTCCGTCGCCCGGTCCTGGTACTCGACGCGATCGCCGTTGGCAATGCAGTCCTCGAGGGCGGACGTGGAAAACACGTAGCGGGTCTCTTCCCGGAAAGGGTTAGGCATGGGCGTCGCCTCCGGCGTCATGGCCGACCTTTTCAAGCAGCCATGCCAGCCCCTTCTTGAATCCGAACGACTCGCCCTTGGCGACCTTGGCCTTCAGCTTTTGATCGGCTTCCAGCATGATGGCGTAGGCTGCTTCTATCTCGTGCTCAATGTCCGCGTCCGTCTGCTCTTCGTGGGACAGCGACGCCATGGCAGCCGCGAATTGGCAATCCTTCTGGGCCAAGGCAAGCTTTTCGTTCTTGCGCTGATCGACCCTGGGATCGTAAGGGTATTGGAGCATGCTACCTCTCCAGGGTTGCGGTTCCGAAACCGCTTCCATTGCTGTTCCCCGTAATATTACCGGTAAAGTCGCTGCCTCCATGATGAGCCTGTCTAGCTTCAATTTCCGCTCGCGAATAGGCAGGCAAGCATGTTTTTGCAAGGAGCAAAAGAGCCATTTTCTTTTCCTGGAAATCATTGAAAATCCCGGTTACTCCATCAACTGAACCGGCTTTTTGCTTTTGAACTATTAGCTTAATCCTATCCCATTCCGTTACGTATTGCCGAAGGCGCCGAAGCATTCCATTGGTCATGCTGTTCAAGTACGCGTTGATCACGAGGCGGACCCCGCCGAAGGCGGCGTTTCCAATATCTCCAATTTTCACATTTCTTGTACCCAGGTCACTCAGGACGATGTAATAGTCGCCAACATACGTAGCGCTCAGCATCTCAAAAACGGAAATGGTCTCGTCCTCGGAGAACACGCCGACGTTTATGGTGTAGGCCTGCGTGGCGGTCAGCGGCGTCACGGGAGTGCTGTCGGCGACTGAAATCGTGAACGTCGAAGGGTTGGCCAGCACGGGAACGAACGCGGGCGGCAGGGTCGCGGCCAGGTCGCCGCTGGACTGGTACTGGTCGGCGACAAGCGGGCGGCCCGCAATGATCGCCGTGGACGCCGTGGACGCGGAGAAAGTCAGCCCGACAGGCAGGCTGCCGGAAATGGACCACGTGTACGGAGCCACGCCC
>JACTVF010000344.1 GCA_019695435.1 Methanoregulaceae archaeon
AGGTGCAGGCGGGTAGCCCAGGTCAGAACAATAAAGTTGGGTGGCCTAGATCTCGCTTTTGAGACCTTGGAGATCACGAACCTCAACAAATAATTTCCACCAGAAACTCAAGCCGCGCGGACGCGTTCGACCGCCAGCCGCAGGCCCATGGCTTTGAGAATTGCGGAGAGGCTGCGCAGTTCCGGATTGCCCTCTTCAGATAATGTGCGGTAGAGCTGCGTGGGGTTGAGGTTGGCCTTTTCCGCCACACTTTGAACGCCGCCAAAGGCCTTGGCCATCTGGCGCAGAGCGATGAGCAATTCGCCCTGTTCGCCCTCCTCAAGAATCTCGTTCAGCAGCTCCAGCGCGTAGGCGGGGTTCTGCTTGAACTCCTCCGCCATGGCTTCGTCGTGGTTTCTGTCTCTCATTCCTCCACCCTCACCTGACCGGAATTTGCAGCAGAACCGCAATGTATTGGCGCACCTTGGCGATCATCTTTGCCGGAGCTTTGGAATGAAACTCCGCCCCGCGCCGCTCCCAATCCATACTCTTCAGTTGATCGACAAGCACGGCCCCTTCCACTCTCCCAACGGTGATCGGCAATGAGAAGGGGTAGGGTTTGACCTTGCTGGTCAAGGGACAAACTACGGCTAAACCGCTGGCCCGGTTGTAGCGGAGATCGGTCAGGACGAGCGCGGGCCGGCGCTTGGCCTGTTCCCTGCCAACCTGGGGATCGAAGTCCAGGAAGACAATGTCGCCGGTATCGGGAACATACGGGCTTACCATTCGACGGCTTCCCTTCCGACTTCCGGCCCGAGTGAAATCTCCGCGTAGCGATTCTCCGGGGTAATTTGTGCCACCAGTTGGGCCAGGGTTGGGATTTCTCCTACCCGGTGCATCTGCACAACCCCATCGGCAGCTACCGCGATCTCCAGCGGGTCGCCCAACTGCAAGCGAGCGTCATCCGCAATGGGTTTCGGGATCCTGATCGCCAAGCTGTTTCCCCATTTCATCACTTGAGCCTGCATACTTCCCCCTGTAGATACATTGTATCATCAGTCTCGTCCATGAGACCCGAAATAACCCGATTCCAATCAGCTAAAAAACTCGGCAATCGCGCTGACTACCGTTTGCTGCTCGTCCTCGCGCAGCTCGGGGAAGATGGGCAGGGCTAAAACTTCACGGGCGGCGCGCTCTGCCTCGGGGAAGCTGCCTTCGCTGTAGCCCAGCGGCTTGAGAGCTGCCTGCAGATGCAGCGGAACGGGATAGTAGATCTCCGAGCCGATCTTGCGCTCCGTGAGGAACTGACGCAGGCCGTCGCGGCGGGCAGTGCGGATGACGTATTGGTGCCAAACGTGATGGGTGCTCTTGACCTCTTGCGGAAGGACGACGCCGTGGCTGGGATAAGGGCCGGCTTCAACCAGTCCCGCGGCGTGAAAAAGCGCATGATAACGGCGGGCGACGGCGCGGCGGAGTTGATTCCAGCCGTCGATGTACTTGAGCTTGACGGCGAGGATGGCGCCCTGGAAGCCGTCCATGCGCGCGTTCCAGCCCATCTCATCGTGGTAGTAACGGCGCTTCATGCCGTGCTGGCGCAACATGCGGGCGCGCTCGGCGATTTCAGTGGAGTTGGTCGTGACCATGCCCGCGTCGCCCGCGGCGCTGAGGTTCTTGGTGGCGTAAAAACTGAAGGCGGCGGCATCGCCGAGGGCGCCTGCCTTAACCCCCTGCGCATCAGCGCCCCAGGCCTGGGCAGCGTCCTCAACGAGCTTGAGGTTGCGCTCCCTGGCGATGCGGGCGAAGGCTGTCCAGTCGGCGCACTGGCCGTAGAGATGGACAGGGAGGATGGCGCGGACGGCTGCGCCTTGGGGGCCGTTGAGCAGGGCTTCGACGGCCGAGGGGCTTAGGTTGAAGGTGGCAGGGTCGATGTCGGCGAGAAGCGGCTGGGCTCCGGCGCGGAGGATGGCGCTCGTCGAGGCGAAGAAGCTGAAGGGGGTGGTGACGACGGCTTGGCTGGGGCCAACCTCGGCGGCGGCCAGTGCCAGCCAGAGGGCGTCGGTGCCCGAGGAGCAGCCGATGGCGTGGGCCACGCCCAGCCGCTCCGCAGCGGCTTTTTCAAATGCCGCAACCGATTCACCCAGAATGAATTGCTGCGTGGCCAGGACCTGGCCGACGGACTCCAGGAGTTCCCGGTAGAGGGGCTGGTATTGGCGTTTGAGGTCCAGCATGGGCACCGGTTGGGCGGTTGAGGCAGGCTTCTGAGGCGGATTCGGCTCGGTTTTCACACCACTATGCTAGCAGCCGCGTGGACTCTCGGGTCCCAAAAACGGGCCCCTTCGGCAAGCCAGCGCAGGCAGTGAAGCACCCGTGGTGAAATACATGGGTTTCCGCCCAGTTGTCAGAAATGCGGCGAAAGAATGGAGTACGGAACTAAAACCAGCCTGGAAATCAAAGATTGCCTCAATTGACAGTTGAAAAGGCTGGAAAAGCTCTATACAGTAAAACTATTGTGGGAATTGGCGGCTCTGGGGCTTCCCGGGACGCATGCTTCGATTTGCTCGCGTACATGCTACCCAATAGCATCCACTATCCCCAAGGAAAGCAGGAGATCGGCAAATGGACACCAAGCCGGCACAAAATATTCAGGATACGTACCTGAACACAGTCCGCAAGGACAAGACCCCCATCACGATTTATCTGGTCAGCGGTGTTAAGCTCACCGGGAAGATCCGGTCGTTTGACAAGTATTCCGTGCTTCTGGAGAACAACAGCCAGGAGCAGTTGATCTTCAAGCATGCCATTTCAACCGTGGTCAGCAACCGGGGCATGCTTCATAGCGAGCACCGCCCGGCTGGCACATTCCCCGACCTTGGCCCGGCTCCGGCCACAACTCCAGCCGCAGGGGAGCAGCGATAGCAGGCGGGGAGCGGTCTCCTTTGGCCGTAAAGACAAACAGGACAGGCGTGAGGACATCCGTCTCTGCGACCGATTCCGGACGCGAGAGTGGAGGCCCGGAGTGCGCGGTTTTGGTGGGTGTGGATCACGGCGGGGTTCGTTCCCGCGGCAACCACGCAACCCAGACGGACGCGCGGCGAGCAATGGCGCGCCCGGAGCCGGCTGTCTCGGATTTCGCGCACGATGCGGATGCGCCGCAATCTCCTGATTCAGGTGTTTCTGCGGCCAGAGCAGCGGGATCGCGTTCATCCACGGATCTGGACGCGGAAGAATCGCTGGCAGAATTTCGAGAGCTGGTGGCAAGCGCGGGCGGCGTGGTGGCCGCGGAGATCATGCAGCGCCGCGCGCGTCCCGACCCGGCCACGCTGATCGGCGCGGGC
>JACTVF010000013.1 GCA_019695435.1 Methanoregulaceae archaeon
TCACATGAGCCTCAATTACGATGAACCCTGTAACGCCTTCTGGTACCGTCTGCCTCCGGAGAGGATCCTGTCTTATGCACAGAAATGGTTATATGTGTAAAATTAATTCGGGATATCACAGTACAGACAATGATCAGGAGGCTTCAGGCTCTTGTGGCTCCATCACGAGCGTACCAAATATTACTTTCTCCAGTACCTGCGAGACGTAGCGGATGTGCATCGCCTTCTCCAGATCCTCGTTCCGGTGAATATCCGCATAAAGCTGGAGGCGCAGGAGGGCAAACCGGAACTGATCGAGCGTCTCGTCGTCGAGTTTCATGGCCTCGCGGTAGACGGGTTCCAAGAGATCGGGAAATGCCTGAGGGTTTTCCAGGCATGCGATGACCGGCTTATAAATTGGGAGGGGAGCAGATTTTCCGGAGAGTATCCTCAGGTAGTCCATACCGTTTTATCCCTCAACGACTTTTATAAGCGCTTCCATGATCTTGTCTACGCTCGCCCACGTAGCGCTGTCGCCACGCCGGATAATAAACGGCCGGCCCTCGTCCCCGGCCTTGCGCATATCGATATCGATCGGGATGGCGCCAAGGAAGGGCACGGAAAGTTCTTCGGCAATCTTCCTGCCACCACCTTTGCCGAAGAGATCGATCTCCTGACCGCAGTGGGGGCAGAGCATCCCGCTCATATTCTCGATGACCCCAAGGACCGGCAGGCCGAGCTTTTCGACGAATTTTATAGCTTTTTTCGAGTCGAGCGTCGCGACATCCTGGGGGGTAGTCACTATCACTGCACCACGCACGTTGGGCGCGAGCTGTGCAATCGTGAGTGCCTCATCCCCGGTGCCAGGGGGAAGGTCCACAACAAGGTAATCCAGAGAGCCCCAGTTGACCTCGGTGAGGAACTGGTTAATCGCTGCCATCTTCATGGGCCCGCGCCAGATGATTGGCGTGCTCGTGTCAGGTAACAGGAATGCCATCGATATAACCGAGAGCGACCCGGTGACATGAACTGGTTCGATCCTGTTGCCGATCGTTGAGAGTTTGTGATCCTCGATCCCGAGCATCTTGGGGATATTGGGGCCATGCATATCAAGGTCCAGTAGCCCGACTTTATAGCCGTGACTGGAGAGCGCGTATGCAAGGTTCACGGATACGGTCGATTTTCCCACACCGCCTTTCCCCGAGAGCACCAAAATAACGTGCTTTACATCGATATCTGCCTTGGGGGGAAGGCCGGGTTTTGCATCCGAGCAGTTTCCTGCTGTTGCGCAGCTGGAGCATTCGTGAGAGCAGGAGTCTTTCGTGGGTTTGTCCGGTATGGTACCGGCAGGTTTCTTTGCCATGGGTTGCCTCTGGAGTACAATAGGGTACTTTCCTCTACCATTCTCTTTTTTAGACAATAAATGTGTGGAGATGATGACAAAACCGTTTTTTTTCAGGAAGAGGGGCTATTCCGGTACATCGTCAAGCCCGGGGGAATAACATTTGATATCCACCACCGGCGTCCTGTCCAGCGCGTCCAGCCCGCGCACGACGAGCCGGTTATTGTCCCGCCGGACAAGATCAACAACCGAGAGCCCGATCGGGTTGGGCCGGTGAGGCGATCTCGTGGCAAACACCCCGTGTTCTATACCGGTATACGGGGGTGTCGCGAAAAGCGCCGTGCGATCGGCCCGGTCAAGCCAGTAGAGCACGACAAGATGTTCCTCGCGTTCCACATCCCGGAGGCCGGGCACATACGGTTCATAGATCTCAATGACAGACTCTGCACCTGATAACCGGCCCTGCCGGGGCGCATCTTTTGGAGTGTGGTACGGTGAATGGATCATTCCTATCAGTATGACTTCAAATCGGTCCGGGCCGGTCATGACAGTTCATCCCTGTTTCTCCACGTTTTGCGGTGTCCTATAAGAGACTGCCGATATCACTCACATGCACCTGTTCTGATGGCGCCGGTTCAAATTCCCAGAGGGAAAGAGGGCCTTTGTTCCACTCATATGCTCCTCTCACGAACCATAAGTCTCCCACTGAATAGTCACGCCAGACTCACCTTTTTCCCGTATCACTATAATGATCAGCAGGATGACACCTCTTGAAGTTTCACTGGATTTCCTTGAATTTCCCTCAACCTATACCTGTGACGGTGGCAACCATTCACCACGTATTACTCTCGCGGGTCTGGACCCGGGTACTGCATCCATTGCAGTTATGCTCTTTAACCCGTTTATTAAGACCTGCTGTTCGTTTACTCCTTGGATCATCTGGGATCTGCCCCCGGAACCTGTGATTCCGGAGGGAATTCCCCGCGAGGGCACGGTCATCATGCCGGTAGCCGCGGTCCAGGGGACGACTGATTATGGGATCATCGGCTACACCGGCCCCTGCCCCCCGCAGGGCGAGACTCATCGCTATCAGTTCAAGGTGTATGGGCTCGATGCATTACTTGCACTCCCGGCCGGATCAGACAAGCACGCTCTGGTGGCGGCGATGAAAGGCCATGTGCTCTAGTTCGGGGAGACTGTCGCACTCTGTACCCGGTAATAACTCACCGGAAATGGGCCACTTCAATATCAGTCGTTCTTGGGAACGGAGGAGTTATCTTTATGAGATCGGCCGTGGATGATGCCGGTAATGGACGTGAACCGAACATGGAGCCCTTAAGCATACGAATTTCTGTCAGAAACCTCCCGAGCGCGTACACCTGCGATGGGGAGGACAAGTCACCGGAGATCGAAGTCGGCGGTGTGAATGTCCAGAACTCAAAATGCCTTGCCATCATCTGCAACGATCCCGATGCTCCCGGTGGTGGCGGTTTTATCCACTGGATTGCATGGAATATAGAACTCGCGAAGCTTATCCCGGAAAAAATCCCGACAGACCCAACAGTTACCTTCCCGATCAAGGCTGTTCAGGGAACAAACAGTTTTGGATCAATCGGATATTCCGGCCCCTGTCCACCTCACGGCCAGACGCACCGGTACTTCTTCAAGGTATACGGGCTGGATTCAGAGCTCGACCTTGCACCCGGTGCAGTAAAAGATGAGTTTTTACGAACCATGGGCGGGCATGTTGTCCAGTACGGCGAGACCTACGTGACGTACGGGAGATAACCCGGACGCCGGCCCGGGGTACGGATCGATACCCTCACGATCACCAACGGGCAGCTCCATTTCACATGCGTCTGTCCCCGGACTGCACCGGCCGGAGTACCCTTTTTCCTTTGGTCCCCATTCCACGGGACCGGTACCGTGAGGGCATCAGCCTTAAAACCCTTCACCCCCCAGATTGACGTATAATATGAGATCAAAAAGAGCCCGCTCCGTACCGGATCACGGGCATGAGTCGCAGATTTACCAGTATACGCAACAGCGCGAAGCCTTGCTCTCGCCCCATGCCGCACGGAGTGATCAGGCATTGCGGCGGAAGAACCGGAAACCGGAGGATATCAGGACTCCGTATTCCCGGGACGCTGATCGGATCATCCACACCCGGGCATACACACGGTATATCGACAAGACGCAGGTCTTTTATCTGGTCGAGAACGATCACATCACGCACCGGGTGATCCATGTCCAGCTCGTGTCAAAGATTGCCCGGACGATCGGGAGGTGCCTGCGCCTCAACGAGGATCTCATCGAAGCAATTGCACTCGGGCACGATATCGGCCACATCCCGTATGGGCATTTCGGGGAGTCCTGCCTCTCAGCAATCTGCGAAGAACACGGGATCGGAAAATTTTCCCACAATGTCCAGAGTATCAGGTTCCTCGACCAGATCGAGGACCAGGATCTGACCATGCAGGTACTGGACGGTATCCTCTGCCATAACGGCGAGGCGGATGACATCCGTATCTCCCCGGAGCCCTGGCCGGACTGGCCGGCATTTGATCTGAAATTACAGGATTATGCAACAGAGAGCCGATCCGGGGCACCGATGACCCTGGAAGGCTGTGTCGTCAAATTTGCCGACACGATCGCCTATATCGGGCGCGATCTCCAAGATGCGCAGGAGGTCGGCCTCATAAAAGATTCAAACGACATCCCAAAAGAATGCAAAGAGATATTCGGGACCAACAACCGTGCCATCATCGATACTCTGATCCACGACCTGCTCGACAACAGCGATGCAGATGAGGAGAGTTTTATTACTTACAGCCCGGCGGTAGAACACGCGCTTGTAGCCCTCCGGGCATTTTCCCGGGAACGGATCTACAACAACCCGAAACTGACCGCTGAACGGGAGAAGATCAGAACCATGTACCGTGTCCTCTTTTCGAAGTATCTTTCAGACATTGAAGCAGGATGCAGGGACTCAAAAATTTTTACGGAATTTGCCGGTTCACCGTGGGTTAACCAGGACTACATCCGTTCGATATCGCCTGCCGGACTCGTCCGCGATTATATCGCCGGCATGACCGACCGGTATTTCCTGAAACGTTTCGAGGAATGCGTACTTCCCCACAGGGTCGAAGGCTCATTCCGGTAAACGGTACCGGTCAGTCGTACTTGCCTTTCGGGCGAGCCCAGCCGGTAAACCCGCAGTAAATGCAGCCGACGCCTTCGCACTCGGGACAGATCTTCTTTGGCGCCCGGACAAGGACCGTTCCTGTTTTATTACAATAGGTACACCCGATCCCGCCGCAGTGCCCACAGGTCGCAGGCTCGTAGGTTTTCTGTTCATCCGCCATACCGTTCACCTCCTTTGCTCACCTCTCGTCTTCATCAAGGTACCGGGAGAGTGCATCCAGCAGATCGGCTGCGGACTGGTACCGGTCAGCGGGATTTTTCGCAAGGCATTTTAAGATAATCTTCTCCACTGCCTCGGCATCAGGATTATATTCTGTCGGGGGTATCGGATCGTCCCTGACAATCGCATTGCCAACCTCAACAATACTCTCCCCCCCAAACGGAATCGATCCGGTGACCAGTTCGTAGAAGAGCGCACCAATCTGGTAGATGTCCGTGCGGATGTCTGTCCTGCCAAATTCTGCAGGAGACACCTGCTCCGGTGCCGCGTACGAGAGCGAGAAGCCGGCAACGCTCGATTTCTCCATCGTGGTCGCGATGACCTTGCTCATCCCCCAGTCAGTGATTTTCGGGACAAAATCACCGGTTACCAGAATGTTGTGCGGCTTGATGTCACGGTGGATGATCCCATGAGCATGGGCGTACGCGAGCCCGTCGGCGATACCGTGGACGAGATGCACGGCCTTCCAGACCGGCAGGGGTTTTGCCACTGCCTCAAGTGATCCCGGAACGTATTCCATCTCGACATAGGGAACAGGGAGGATGTTGACTTCGAGCACTTCGACGATATTTTTGTGCCGGAGCTTCTGCCACGCAGTGATCTCGTTCAGGAAGCATTTGCCGGTCACTTCGTCAAAACTGATGGGGATCTTGACGGCAACCAGCCGGTGGTCCGATGTGCGATGTGCGGCAAAGACATGCGCAACGCCCCCCCGGCCGACATGCCTGATATCCACGTACCGGCTCTCGAGTTCCGGGGGAAAATAAAATTTGGGCCCTGTTGCCGGCGGGGTTTCCATGGGGGTTGGTACGACCTCGGTCTCTTGGGCAGGGATTGTGGACTGTGTGCCGGGATCCGGATGGCGGGGAATGTTCCCTTGTTCCTCTTCCTGTTTATGCGGGTCATGTACAGGACGAGGATGCGTCTCTCCGGTAGAGATCGGGATTGCCGGGAAATATTCAGACCGCTTTTTACGGGATCTGATGAAAAGCACCCCGCCGGCACCTACGATACACACCAGCAGTACCAGCACGAAAAGCACGACCGGCGATCTGCCGGCACGGTCACCGGAGGCTGCGGATCCGGCATTCTCCTGCGGAACCCCCTGCCCGGACGAAGCCGTTATTTCGGTACTCCCTGGGATCGGTGTTATGTCCATGCCGGATGCGGCTGGCCGGATCTGTGAATAATACTCGATTGGATCCATGAGGGGGGCAGGATCCACTTCATTCTGGTTTGCTGCCGCTTCAGGATTGCGGTTCAAACCTGATCCCACCGCATACGGTGTATCCCCGATGCCATCGGAATTTTCGTCAATCCCCTGGTAATCGCTCCAGTAATTACCCAGCCTGCCCGTAAATGTCCTTCCCAGATATACATAGGACAGAACAGAAGGTGATTCCCATTGCAGACCAGTGCCTTTTGACAAGACGTTCTCGGTATTGGAGAATATATTGTAGGTAATCGTATCGGCTGTGGATTGCTCATCAAGCGATATTCCAAGGGTGTTTTTTGTTATCCGGTTTCCCTCAATCAGGTTGTTTTTTGCATTCCTGAGCACGATACCAGCACGACTGCTGTCCGTGACAGCGTTGCCGGTGATGGAATTATCGTTTGCCGATGCAAGCTGGATCCCAACTGCATTCCCCTCAAGCGTATTATTTTCGATCGTATTCCCATTCGAAGATATGAGGATTCCGCTTGCCGTCACGCTGTTCTGGATAACAAATCCCTTAATAGTACAGCCATCTGCGGCAATTTCAAGGGCTGTTCCCCTTTTTCCCGGGTCAATGACCGGTGACCCCCCTCCGGTATCAACCCCGATAAGCGTAATCTTCTTGTCGATTTTGACCGTTCCCGGATAGGTCCCGCTCCAGACAGTGATTGTGTCCAGTGGAGATGCCCAGGTGACCGCGTCCTGGATGCTGGTAAAACCGCCTCCCGAGGGTGCAACCGTATACTGTGCTCCAGTCGCCGGAGGAACACATGCCGCACTCATGAGCAGTACTGCCGCGCAGCAGAACAGGACAAGGCTTGTGTGGCGCATCATGAATGAGATACCGGTCGTCTGGATTATTTTTTTGTTCATCAGTCAATGTCAGGAACAGAGAACTGCACCTGTATACATGCTCACCATGATATACAGGAATTACGGACTTTTGGGGATGATTAACAGCAGTCTCGCCCCACCCGCTCCTTTTGCAAGTTCGAGCAGATCGCCATCGTGAACCGATGCGGGCACATTACGTTCCAGCCGCGCATTGTTCAGTACTGTTCCGCCGGTACTCCCGCAGTCTTCAAAATACCAACCATCCTTTCCGAAGAGGAATTTCCCGTGAGGTTTCGATATTCTGGTCACAGCTGTATAGGCACCGGAGATCTCGACATCCGCATCCCCGGTCGCATCTGCAGGACGTTCGGGGTCGCTCCTCCCGACACGGATAACATCATTTCTCAAAAGAAATGTCCTGCCATCGTCATGGCCCCCCAGCACGATGGCAGCAGGCACGTTTCCCAGCACTTCCTGGGAGAGCGTGGTTTTAACAGACTCCAGCCTCCGGGAGATCTCCCCCCCGATGATCTGGACACGCGTGTTGGAGAACAGCCCGAGGTTCCGGATAATGGATTCCAGACCGCCGGGCACGATAGAATACTGCCAGACCGGGTGGATACCTTTGGACGTGGGAGAACCAAGGCCCGCCTCTTTTTTTATCACCCCTATACTCATGAGCTTGTCAAGGTGTTTTTTGGTATTCTCGTAGCTGGTCTCGATCTCATGGGAGATCGCCCGCGCATCACGCGGTTTCTTTTCAAGAAACTTCACGATCCTGAGCCGGGCACTGCTGGAAAGCACATCCAGATATTCCGAGAGTTCGTCGAGAGATTCCTCAGCATCCTCAACAACAATCGTAGGAGACTTGTCTGCCGGGTCCATATTCTTCCTGAGAGGTACGTCGCATTGTCGTCCTATAACCCTATGCACGCACCAAGGAGGGGGTATGCCGCTTTTTGTGCTGTACCTCATGTAAGCATCATGTAACCCGCAGGTTCAATGGTCTAACCTGCATCATGGGAGTAATATATCTGGCGTTGCATGCAACCATGAGATCAGGTGATACCCGGGAAGCATTCTCTGCGTGTCACCGATCCACAAAGGAAACAAACGGAGGCATTCACATGGATACCGGTAAAATCCTGATGGGAACGGCAATGCTCCTGATCACGATCGGTCTCCTGGTACATCCTGCAGGTGCTGCAGAAACCGGTAGCATTTCCATAGTTGGGCAGGGAAATGCCATCGGAGGCACTGGACCAGCACCGGGATGCAGTGACATCACCTGCGTAGCCGGGTCCGGATCCTCATTACCCGCCACGTACCCGTACGAATGATTGACTACGTCACCTGTATCCCTTTCCGTGAATACCCATGTTTTTCCCACGAGTGGCTTGATGGACATGCTGCCCGGTGGTTGAGCGGGCATATCCATCCCTCCCGGCGGATTCGTAAAAGCCTAAAAGCATCCTGCCGGGAAAAATCCTGATGCACATCCTCCAGGCTTTACAGGAAAAGCCACCCCATACTCTTTTTTAGTCCTTCCGGAAAGCCCACAACGCGTCTACTAATATACAGGATTTCACCGGTTTATACCCCTTTTCCGGGCTGTAACGGATTTTTGGATAGTTCCGGAATCTGTAAAAACGCCGGTTTTCCAGGAAAAAAAAGGAGGTCCGAAACCTTATACTGAACACACGAGGGGATCAGGAGTTAAATGATGAGAGCGCGGGTCATCACCGCGAATGCAAAAAGAGGGTAAAATGCTCCCGGGAGGATCATTCCTATCTCTTCTTGTTCATCGTCCTCGCGACTGCACAGGCTCCGATGATCCCAAGCGCGGCAAAGACGATCATTCCTGACGAAGGGGATTTTTTCGTGCTCGTCGGAATCGGCGTCAAAACTATGGGTGTGGTAGCCTTTGTTGTCGGTTGGATGACATAGGTAGGTATGGGTGTTGTGGGCTGCGGGGTCGGGGTTGTTGGTGCCACCGGGACCTCTGCCATGAGACGCACGTTATTAATCCACCCGACGGCGAACAGGCCCATCGTGCCATAATCACCGACATTGCCAAGATAGATCCGGTTCATATCCTGGAGAGAGCCCTTGGTAATCGTATAGTAACTCCAGACCTGCCCACCGGTTTGCTTGTTGGAGACGGTTTCGGTTACAATATCCGCATCATCGTTATAATCCACTTTAACGTGGTAGGTGGTATTGAGATCATACGTGACGGTGGGGCCACCATACGAAGACGTGTCACTGGTGACCTCTTGAAGTATGGCATTCTCTGTGACGGTATGCAGCACCATGATCCGACCGTATTTTCCATCGATAAATGCTGTAATAACGTTCGGACCCTTGTTGAAATCCATATCGGTCCCGGTAAATCCCAGCCGGAATGTTGCACCCGGATCCATCTGTTCAAAAATGACATCGTACTCAAGGGTAAATGATCCATTTTGGAAGTTGATCGGAGGGGAGTACGCATAATTACCGGTACTTGGCTGAATACCGAAATGGTACATCTCTTCTGTCGGATCCCAGTAATCCGAAGAGGGGTTGTTGGTGGTCCAGTGTGGGTCGGTGGCGAACGTAGTCTGGTAGAGTACGGCCTGCGTCCCTGTATCTGCCTGAATCGGGCATGTCAGGATAATAAGCGCCGCAGCCAGTATAAGCATGAATAAAATCCGTGGATGTTTCATGGAATAGATCTCCCAGGTTTCAAACAACCATTATGCTCATGTTTTCGCACGTCCCGGAATATGAACCAGGTACATGAACACAACCATGTAGTGTATTGTTATTATACTGCACCGCCGTTCATAAAAATATCGACCTGCCAAACGTCCGGGCCGGAGCAAACACTATATTTATCTTCGAAATAAGGCAATATCATAGAGCAGGATTAAAATGCGATAGTAGTCTAGCGGCAGGACAGGAGCTTCCCAAGCTTCTAACCCGGGTTCGATCCCCGGCTATCGCATCGGTTGTTATGGACACGGAACCTGAACGCTGTGCAATGCGGATCATAGCCGAGAACACCAGAGGCGTGCTGAGGGATATCACAACGGTGATTGCCGAACACGGAGCAAACATCCTGATGGTAAACCAGGAGATCTTCGATTCCGGCCCTCACGCAGGAATGGGAGAACTCTACCTAGAATACGAACCGGGGGCTGATCGCGAACAGCTGGTGCGCGACCTTGAGGCGATACAGTCGGTCAGGGACGTAAAATGCTTTCAGCCCTTTGGCGATATCTTCGGCTCCCGGGTGATCATCATAGGGGGCGGTGCACAGGTCGCCCAGGTGGCGCTCGGCGCGGTTAACGAGGCCGACCGTCACAATATCCGGGGCGAGCGAATATCCGTGGATACCATCCCCCTCGTCGGAGAACGGACCCTTGCGCTTGCCGTCGATGCCGTCTCACGCCTACCCCGTGCATCCATCCTCGTGCTTGCCGGGTCGATCATGGGGGGGGATATCTCAAAGGCGGTCGACCGGGTCCGGGAGGCCGGCATTCCGGTCATCGCGCTCAAGATGGCGGGAACCGTACCCCAGCATGCCGATCTAGTCGTTACCGATCCAATTCAGGCAGGAGTCTTTGCCGTTATGCACGTGAGCAGCAAAGCGGTATTCGATATCAACCGGGTCCGTGGCAGGGAATTTTAAATGGATATTATCGAGCGGGCCGTGTCGGTGCTGATGCATGACGGCCTTATCGTGTACCCGACCGATACCCTCTACGGCCTCGGGGCCGATGCCTTTTCAGATGAGGCCATAGAGAAGGTCTACGAGGCAAAGAAGCGGGATCTCGCAACGCCTATCTCCATTGCGGTCTCCGATTTTGAGATGCTCGCCGCAGTCTCCCGTATCGATAACTCTATGGAGGAATTTATCGAAAAATTTCTGCCGGGACCGGTGACGGTGGTGGTGCCGGCACGGAGGACAATTCCCGGGATCCTGACCGGAGGTACCGGGATGATCGGGATCCGTATCCCGCCACACGTAATTGCCCTGCAGGTAATCGAGCGGTTCGATGCACCCATCACCGCGACCAGCGCAAACCTCTCGGGGGGAAAAGACCCGCAGACCCCGGACGAGTGTACGGTCCCCTATGATCTTCTTATCGATGGCGGAAGGCTCCCGGGGACACCAAGCACGGTTGTCGATCTCACCACCAGAACAATTATCCGTCGCGGAGCGGAAGCCGATGTCATCGAAGTGTTCCTGAGATCCTGCTGATACCGAGGCTTTTCCATGCTGCCGATCCGTCTGCGCGACTTTGTTGAAGATCCCGATGGCTGGCTCTATGCGGTCTCCACCTACGATAACGAAAAAAATGTCGGGTGCGTGCTCCGGTATGTCCCGGACGATAAAGGAGAAAGAATCGGCCCGTCCGGCCAGCGGTACCTAAAATACGATTTCGAGGACGCGTACAGGAAGATCGCACGCGAAAAACCAGCATATGCAGGGCTTGTCCAGCGCATTCCTGTTGGAGATCTGCGCCGGGTGTTAAAACCGGATCTGGAGATCTCCCGGATCGCCGCATCGCACCCGAGCGTGAAAAAATTGCTCAACCTGTTCCGACTGCCACCGGGTGCGGTCGGCTGCACCGGATCGCTCCTGTGCGGACTTGAAAACGAGAGTTCTGATATCGATATGGTGGTATACGGGAAGCACTGGTTTACCGCTCAGTCACTCGTGAAACGAGGTATCGCAGATGGAAGGATCGAGGGTATGTCCCCGGAGATGTGGGGCAAGGTGTACGAGAAGCGTAAGCCCGAGATCCCCTATGAGGTCTTTGTTCCTCATGAGCAGCGGAAATGGAACCGTGGCCAGATCGAGGGCACCTATTTCGATATCCTGTACACGCGATCCTACGACAACCTTGCCGGTGCTCCTGCCGGGAAAGGAGAGGTTCTCGGGAAACAGACGATCGTTGCAACGGTGACCGATGCCTCACTTTCGTTTGACAGCCCGGCAGTCTATAGTGTGGAACATGAATTGGTGAGCAAAGTGCTTTCGTTCACCCACACCTACAGCGGGCAGGCGCTGGCAGGAGAGACAATCGAGGCGTGCGGTGTCGTAGAGCAGCACGGGGCGGAACGCTGGCTCATTGTCGGGACGACCCGGGAGGCGAAAGGAGAATATATCGTATCAAGGACCCTGCTTGGGGAGTAATGTGTTCTTTATTTCCTCATAGTCCACAATTTTGTCCACAAATGCCGACATCTGGGAGAGGATCACAGGGTCCAGACCGTTTTCCACGCACAAAAAGATCCCCGACACGTCGGATATTTTCAGTTTATTGACCACGAAGTGGAGAAACTTGGATGCGCTCGCTGTCGGGATATGGATCAGGAGCATGCTCACCGAGTCGAAGATGATACACTTGCGGGACGAGGGGATCTGCCGGAGAAATTCCGTAATGGCAATACCGAGGCCGGTCAGATCCGCCGGGTGGTTGACATACCGGATATGTGGGTCCGGACGGCAGCTGCCCCCCGAGTAATACGTGACCGCATCGATGACGTAATACTGATCCGGGGTTATCCCCTCTTTTGCGTAGGATTTGACCAGTACCTGGCTGGGCTGGTTCAGGGAGATGATGAGAGGGGTGTCCTTTTCCTTCAGGATCTTTTTGATGACCGCAAGGTTCATGGAATTGATATCCTGCGGGGCTGAGAGCAGGAGGTAAAGTCGTGTTTCTCGTGTGAGATCCTGCTCCGGGTTATCCGCCATGCACTCACTTCCCGATAAAAAATTCCCGAAAGCCGTCGGGTATGTCTTCCCGTTCTTCTGATGCTTTTTTGGCCAGGTCCTGCAGGGTCGCGGCCATTGCCATAATATTATTCAACTGTATCCGGATCTGCATCCGGATCTCCTCAGGGGTATATTCGCCGGACCCGATCTGCTGTTCGATCTGATTTAAATTCTGTCCGGTCAGTTCGAGGGGGTTTTTGATCCGGAGTACGGATTCGTTCAGGTAGGCGAGTAATGCGATTTTACGCTCCTCCGCTCTCTTCCGGTCGCGGATATCAACAAAACTTTCGATGAGATACGCCTTTCCCCCCACGGATGCCGGCGCGACAGTTTTGAGAATGGGGATCCGTTCCCCGCTGGCGGATAAGAGGACCCGCTCGGTGTTGTGGAAGGTTTTGTGCTGGTCGGTGATCGGGCATTCGCCGCAGTGAGCCGGGCAGACAAAATCATGGCAGACCTTCCCGACAAGCTTGTCCTTTTTTACGCCCAGCAGTGCTTCAGCATGGTCATTGGCATCGATGATCATGTGGGTCTCCGGTTCGATGATCAAAATGCCGGTCTGAATCCGGTCAAAGACCATTTTGAAGACATCCTTACCTGTAGTATCCTGTGTCGTACCGGAACGTTTTTTTTGCCGTTTTTGCCATGTCAGTATCCCTTGGAATACATCTGGATGTTCCCGGTTATATACGTCTTATCCATATCAGCCTATAGATTCTTGGAGGATTGCAACGGGATATCTGGATCCAACGGAAATGCAGAACAAAAATCGCTGATTGATTAGACCGGACAGTCTCTTGTCCGTTCACCCAGGTCAACAGTACCGGCGGATAGTTTCCCCGTTTCCGGTATCCCGTTAGTCACCGGAAGAACCGGGCAGTAGCCATGCTTTTGGCCTGCGCCAGATCTCAACGATCCCTTCGTACCATTCCGGAAGGGTCTCCATGGAGGGGGTGAACTGCAGTTTTTTGAGAATGTGCTGCATAATGGGACGGGGCATCACCACCCGAACATCATATCCCTGTGCAAGCCACTGCCGTATTAAAGCCTGTGTGTTGCCCTCGTTTTTGTTCCGGGATATGATGAAATGGAGGTAGAGCCGGTGGTTCTCCCTGATTTCCAGCCAGCCGGAGTAGAGAGATTCAAAAAATCCCAGTGCATCGCCGTCTGGTGTGCCGGACTCGATTCGTTGCGCATCCATGCGGTTCACGTCCTTTTTGGTGATCCATACCGTTTACGGGAACTTCCTTAAAAAATGTGGGTTTGTGCAGGGTGAAAGTGCTACATCACTGTACTAGAACAGACCTACAGTTGCCGCCCGTAATGCCAGTTATCTCCCTTCATCACAATTACGGGAAATCACAGGAAACAGCCCTTCACGCAAATAGCTCCATGCGAAATACCGGTCGGTGCTATGCAGGAAAAGGAGGCTTCCCGGCACAAGGGGGGGAGGGGGGTGATCCCCCCACCCATGCGTCGGGCCGGCAGGGGACCACCCCCCTCCCCCTCAGGACCCGGCCGGACCCATTCATACGCATTGTGGCACCCATGAGTCCTGTCCGGGTTGTTGGATCGCAGAGGTCATGATCTGACAGCTCACGGGCCGGTGGGCAGGGATCCCCGGGAATTACTTCCAGGAGCCGATTGTTAAAAGGCGGCACGGAGAAAAACACTAACAACTTTATAAACCAAGCCATATACGAATAATCTGAACATGAGAGGCGGTACTGCAGGGTCCAATAGGGAACGGGCTCTTTCCGAAGTGATCGGGTTTGTACTTATCCTCGGGATTGTCATGGCCGCATTCTCCCTGTATCTGGTCTACGGGGTTCCGGTGCAGGGCCGCGAGAACGAGATCAACCACATGAACGATATTAAAGACCAGTTCGTCGCGTACAAGATCGGTGTCGATTCGCTCTGGACAAACCAGCAGACGGGGCTTGCCATGAGCACCAGCTTCCCGCTGGGCACCGCCGGCCAGACTGCGCAGGGGAGCACCAGCGTTATTCCGGTTCTGCAGCCCATCGGGTCAAGCGGGACACTGGGGATCAACCAGCGGACGACGACACCGGAAATCTTTACCGTGTCGTCTGCATCCTATATCAGCAGCAACACTGGTTCGATGTTCTCTGTCGGACCGTACACGATTCCCATAATGCAGACCTACTCGAATGCTCCTTCGAGGCTCATGATAAATCTCTCAACGACAAATGCATCGTGGGCCAACCCTACACCCGGGAGTATTCAGGTAAGTGGGAGTGGCTGGAACGCAAGTGTCAATATTACCCCGGATATTTCCGATTGCCTTACTCCCGGATTTGGAACCAATGTGACGTATCAGACCATTTGTTTGGGCTCTGATATTACAGTCACTGTTATAAAAAATGGTGTAACCTCCTTGAACCGGGCAATAGTATACTCTAATATTACTCAAAATAATCCCTATTCGATCAACCTGCTCGACCCGGCATATGGGTTACAATCGGTCATCACCTATCCTGCGACAATAACCTTTTCCACGATGGGGAACCCCGCGCTTATTTCCCCAGCGGTAACAGCAGTATACGCCTACCAGCCCCAGACCAACTATACCTATTCTGTCCCACTCGGTTCCGTCCAGTACAGTACCAGCAACAACTACTGGATTCCCCAGACCTACTATTACCAGATGGGGGGGGTGTTTCTCTCCCAGAGCGACGGGATCACGTACAAACTTCCACCGGAGATAACATTTGCGAACAACGGGAACGGGAACATGACCGTGAACATTGTCGCCCTCGCATATGATCCGGCAGACTCAGGCATGATCGGTGGCAGCAGCCCGGCACAGATTTCAACATCCCTGAAAACCGATTACGGTAACCTACCATATGCACCTATCAGTCCCAATACCTGGAACGCAAGCATCAATATCACCACACCTGATCCGAATGCTGCCGTCATGTGGGCCGCCTACTTGAACGCAGCGGCAAACCAGACCGGCGGGATCCCGACCACGTATTATACGGCGGGCAACACTACTACCGGCAGTTACATCTTTTTGAAGGGAATAAACGATGGTAATCCGCATATCACTCTAACGGGAAAGACAGCAAACCTTTCTGTCAGTGTACAGAGCGTGGGGAGTACATGAAAATCTCCGGCAGAAGACAGGATAGCGCAGTATCCGAGATCATAGGAACCATCCTGCTGATCTCGATCGTTGTTATCGCAGGATCGATCATTGCTGTCGCTGTACTCTCCCAGCCCCAGCCCCAGAAGATCCCGTCATTGAGTGCGATCATCTCAAACCAGAGCCAGATTGTATATATCAAGCACGACGGCGGGGACGCACTGGCTCTCGGAACCTACAAAATTTTAGTAAACGGTCAGGACGCTACATCCAGTTTCAACCCCCCTTCCACGTGGTCGATCGGAGTAACGCTCAACAATGCCGCAAACAATGGAACCACCATGCCGTCGAGCGTAGCAATTGTATATACCGGATCCGGCTCTTCAGGAGTTGTTTTAACGTCGGCATATTTCGGTACGGCGTTCCCGACAGCTGGACCGACATCGACAGGAACCGCCACTACAACAACGACACCGACTCCGACAGTTACTACCACTACCGCAACAACCACAACGGCAACACCAGCGCCGACCGTAACCGGCATCTCACCGGCGTCCGGTCCGTTAGCAGGTGGACAGACGATCACGATCACCGGGACGAACTTTGTTACCGGGGCGACCAGTGTTACCTTTGGAAGCACAGTGGCAACCGGCGTCTCGGTTAGCAGCAGTGGTTCGCTTACCGCGACGACGCCGGCGGGTTCAGCCGGGACTGTAAATGTCGTTGTCACCACCACCGGCGGAAGC
>JACTVF010000345.1 GCA_019695435.1 Methanoregulaceae archaeon
GGATTGTTTGGTAATGGTGAATTTAGTATAATTCAATAGAGATAAATAGTAGTAGGAGAATAATATGAATGTAAATAACTTCCCTAATTTTGCAATGCCAATTCAAGGTGGTAATAAAGATACATGGGGAACCGACCTTAGAAACTTTTTTACCGAATATTTTGACCTTAATACAGGTCAATTGCAGAATGTAGATGACCAAAATTTCAATCCTCTTAATATTGATGGTGCATCAAGCACACCATCTTTAAGAACATTAGGAACGGGCGCACAACAGGCTTGTGCTGGAAATGATAGTAGATTATCATCTGGTGGTGGTGGACAAGGCATCAATAGCCTTCCTGCTTCTAACACCTATCCAAATAATTTTACAGGTTCACATATAACAGCATTTGAATCAGACGGTTTAGTGAATCCATTGGATTGTGTTATTATGGATGTTTCAGCCGGTTGGGTACAGGCAAATGCAAACGCTCAATCAACAACGGCCGGTATGTGTGGTATTGCTCTAGTCGGTGCTGTAACAGGTGGTCAGAATTTAGATGTTCTCTTACCAAATTCCTTTGTACAATATAATAGTTGGAGTTGGGAAATCGGTGGAGATATATATATTTCACAAACATCAGGTTTAATGACACAGACACAACCATCTTCTTCAGGAGTATATATTAGAAAAGTTGGTTATGCCGTTGCATCAAATATATTATATTTTAATCCTTCACCTGATTGGCTTACTCATGCTTAATGTGGAGTTAAATAATGTCAACTAGCCCTACTTTATGGTGTACCACATATGACCAAAGTGGTACTACTATATCACCTCTTAGATTAAATCCAACAAATATGGTTGATATTGATGGCGTTGGTCAAGGAGTAACATTAGTACCAATATTATCTGCATATGTTACTAATTCATTTGATATAAATGGAGATGGAAAAAATATTTGTTTTATACCACAAGGAACACCTTATCATGTAATAATAGTAACAACAGCAACTTTAAATTGGTCTGATATAACATTAACTGCTGGTCAAACTTTTAGTAAATTATGTATGGATTCTAATTATATCTATACATATTGTAGCTCTTTAGGAACTGTTAGAAAATATAACAGAAGTAATGGAACCTTTCTAGGAACTTTTTATACTGTTCCTTCTGGTTTTATAGAAAGGATGCATGTTAATAATGGTTGGATTTATGCATTAGCTGAAAATAATACAATGTATGTATGTGATATAAGTGGTAATAATCAAAGTTCATTTAATTTTACAGGTTTAACATTTTCAATTACTTATTCATTTATATTTGATTTGAAAAATATTTATGTAAGTTGTATTACTTCTGATGGTCATGCTAGAATATTAAAATATGCTTTTAATTCAAATACTAGAACCGTTGGTAGTTTAGAAGTTGACCACGATTTCGGTTCTTCAGCTAATATATTTTGGAATGGTTTAGGAGTAGATAATTCTTATCTTTATGGATTTACATATGCTACAACAACAGGACCCGGTGGTGAACCGACCAAATCATTTGTAAAATTTAATAAAAGTGATTTATCTTATTCTGGTATATATTCACAAAGTTGGGATGGTGGTGGTTCTCCTGATACAACAACTGGTTCTTGTATAATGAGTGATTTTACTCTTACTAATATCGGTTCTTTTAATGGTTGTACTTATCAAAATACGACTGAAGTAGATGCATTATTAGTTAATTCAACATTTGGTGAATTTAACGGACTAGAATAATACTTGACAACTAAATAGATTTATGATATATTATGGCAATCTGATGATTGCCTTTTTATTTAGGAGGAACTATGTCAAATAAATTTTATTCATTTCCAAAGATAGGTCAGTTTGCCGATACAATCCGTAATATCAAACATCATTATGATTTCAAAGGTTTAAATGAAGCTGAAGAACCTATTTATCTTCACGATGTTCCTTATCCAAGTATAATTTATCAAGGTACTGTAAAACTTCATGGAACTAATGCAGGAATTATTTTTCATAAAGATGGTACTTTCCATTGTCAATCAAGAGAGCGTATTATTACTCCACAGGGAGATAATGCGGGATTTGCAGCTTTTGTTTATGCTCTACCAGAAGAAATTATGAATATTCTTCGTAAACCAAAAACGGCTATATATGGTGAATGGTGTGGTGGAAATATTCAAGGTGGAGTTGCCATTCATGGACTTTCGAAGATGTATGTTATTTTTGCAAAGAAAGATATTTCAATTGAAGATGAAGAAGATAAGGAACAACATTGGATTAGAAATGATTTTACTTATGAAGAAGAAAAAAATTTAAATAAACATAATATTTTTTCTTCGTTACAATTTCAAACAGTTGCATTAAGGATTGATTTTGAACATCCAGAAATTGCACAAAATGAATTAATTAAATTGACAGAAGAAGTAGAACAATGTTGTCCAGTTGGGAAACATTTCGGTAAAGAAGGTGTAGGAGAAGGAATTGTTTGGAAACCATTAGATTCAATTGAAAATAAAAATTATTCAAATAGTGGTTATTGGTTTAAAGTAAAAGGTGAAAAACATTCTAGTTCTAAACATAAGACTCTTGCACCAATTGATGTTGAAAGTGTAAAAGCTATTGAAGAATTAGTTGATATTGTTTTAACAGAAAGTCGTGTCGAACAAGGTATAAATAAGATAAAGGAATCTGGAAAAGAACCTTCCATGAAAACCATTGGTGAATTTCTGAAGTGGTTAATGAGTGATATTGAATCAGAAGAAGCACCATTGTTAAATGCTTCTGGAATTGAACGAAAGAAGATTTATGGAAAAGTTTCACAAAGGTATAAGATAATGTATATGGAGAAAATTAATAAGTTATAATGTATTATTTATTATATAAAATTAAAAATTTAATAAATGGTAAAATATATGTAGGAATTAAAGGTTCTAAAATTTTATCATTAGGTGATTATTATGGTTCTGGTAAATTAATAAAACAAGCAATTAAAAAATATGGATTAAATAATTTTGAAAGAAAAATTATTTTATTATCAGAAGATGAAAATTATATTCGTGAAAAAGAGAGAGAAATTGTTTGTGAATCTTTTTTATTAAGTTCTAAAGTATATAATTTAAATTTTGGTGGTCATGGTAGTTTTGGTTATTGACATACTAAACCAAGAACAAAATTACAATTAGAACATTGTATAAAAATAAATAAAATAAGCCATAATAAGAAATGGAGAGAAAATTGCGGAAGAAAATCTAAATTAACAAACAAAGAAATTGAGGAAATTAAAAATAGTAATGAAAATCAATATG